>JAZSES010000350.1:0-5846 GCA_045531805.1 Candidatus Limenecus sp.
ATCTATTAACTGATGAAGAATTAAATCCAAGTGGCCTATTTCTATCATATAATGCACGTAATACAGACGACGAATTTAAAGGCACCTACAAAGGAGTACCATTTAAAATATCAGAAACTAAATTACATGATGTTGGTAAACGATATGCAATACGTGTATTCAAGGGTATAATCATATCTTTCAAATTTAACAAGACAATTAATAACAGAACCATTGTTTCAACAAAAGGTGATTTTACTAAAAAAAATCAAACATGGTTTACTATGTTAGCAGTTACACTTGGTTGTTTAGTAGAATTTTTCAAAAATGGTTTTAGCTATGGTAACTTAGCTATAACCATAATTGTAATCATATTAGCCTTTGTTATAGCAAAAAAAAGAGAAAAACAAGAAGAAGCTTTGGATAGAGTAAGTTTGGAAGATCCAAAATTCTCAAAGAAGTTTGATGTATATTCATCTGATCAAGTTGAAGCAAGATACCTATTAACCCCCTCATTTATGAATCGTTTTTACAACCTAAAAACTGTTTTTGGTGCAAAAAAAGCAAAGTGCTCATTCTATGGCGATACACTTATGATAGCGATAAATACAAACAAAAACTTATTTGAAATAGGGAGCTTATATAAATCATTACTAGCC
The DNA here is from genome assembly GCA_045531805.1 of Candidatus Limenecus sp. Classification (GTDB taxonomy): domain Bacteria; phylum Cyanobacteriota; class Vampirovibrionia; order Gastranaerophilales; family Gastranaerophilaceae; genus Limenecus. The sequence goes on from JAZSES010000350.1 coordinate 639, forward strand.
CCTACATCAATAAATGAGTTTTACAGAGAACTTGATTCTATATACAAAATGATAGAATATTTCAAATTAGATGAGAATATAGGACTATAATCTTATATTTAAATAAATAGTATCTAAAAATGCCTTAGTTCATACACAAAAGAACAAATTAATATTTTATGCTTTTGATCGCAAAATTAATCCTAATAAACTCTCTAGTGGTGTAGTTTATTATGTTTTATTTCTCATTACTATATTTCTTGAGCAGAAAAAAAATAGGATATTATGTTAAACACAATTTTTTGTAGGCAAATACTTACTCATATATTTAGAAAAAAGAAAGTCCTCTTTTTTGAAAAACATAAAATGTTAAATAGCAAAAAATATAATCCATCTTTAGACTACCCATTATTTTTAGAAAGGGTAGCTTGTAAGAGCTTATGCAATAAATACAACCAATTACACCCTGGAAATATAAGCGAAAGATGTAAACTTATTAACCAAATAATTGGAAAGACGGGAAAAGTATTTATTATAGAACAACCATTTATGTGCGATTACGGCTACAACATTGAATTTGGTGATAATTTTGGTGCAAATCATAACTTGTTAATCTTAGATTCAGCAAAAGTAACATTTGGTGATAATGTAATGATTGGCCCCAATTGTAGTTTTATAACAACAAAACATCCAATAACCTCTGAAACAAGAAAACAAGGAATACAATGGGCAGAACCGATTACAATTAAAGACAACGTATGGATTTGCGCAAATGTAACTGTATTAGCAGGCATAACCATAGGAGAAAACAGTGTAATTGGCGCAGGAAGCGTTGTAACAAAAGATATTCCTCCAAATTCTTTTGCGGTAGGAATACCTTGTAAAATTGTAAAAATAATTGAAAATGAAAAGTTTGAAAAAATAGAATTTAAACAATAACTGTATGGAATGGAATACGAACAAAAAGTACTCATATAATTCTATAGGTCTAATTGAAGCAATATACCATGGTAAAGGTTCGAGCAAATGGGACAAAGAACACATAAATATGATGAAAAAGGGCAACTAGTTTATATTGAACACGGAAAAGGCCCGATGGAATGGGATACAAGCACAGAATTTATCTATGATGCAAAAGGTAGATTAAAACTTATCAAACATAACACTCCACCAGTAGAATTTAATCAAAAAAACAGAATTTATTTGAGAATAATTGCTCATAAACACTTGGTTTGAGTAAAAAGAACAGTTGGTTTGAAAAGATTACCACATCCTACACCCTTTTGTAATTCATAAATTGATTTTAAAATAAAAGTTATTGTTGGGGTAGAAACTACAACCTACAAACTAGATCGTATATTCTAAAAAATTATCTATGGCATCAAATATAGCAATAGGGATGTCTATCGGAATTAACATAATTTTTATTACAGAATTCATTTTATCTGTTCTTTTACCATCATATTCTATATGATGAGAAAAAATCCTTTTAGAAAAAATAAGTTTATCATCTATAATATCAAAAGAGGAAGGATTAAAATTTTTAATTTTATATTCTTTGCCATAACTGGTTTTAATAGAATTTTCTTCGGCTAAAATATATTTACCACTATTTGATATAAAAATGTGATCATATTTCGCAGGAACAACTGTTTTTATAAAAACCCAGGGTTTATCCTGATAAACAAAACCCTTTTTTCCATTCTTTTCTAGAATAAAGTAATTCCAATCTTTTATAGTTAAAATATTATCATATTCTGCTGGAACAACTATTTTATCGAAATAAGTCAACCCCTTTTTACCGTTCTTTTCTAGGATATAGTGACTATAAGATTCTGTAGCCAAAATGTTGTCATATTCAGCTAGAGCTACTATTTTTTCACGACGAACTAGTCCTTTTTTTTCATTCTTTTCTATGATATAGTAATCGTCAAACTTTGTAGCCAAAATGTTGTCATATTCTGCTGGAACTACTAATTTATCCTCATAAACTAATCCTTTTTTACCATTCTTTTCTAGGATATGGCAACCATAAGATTCTGTAGCCAAAATGTTATCATATTCTACGGGAATAACTATTGTATCGTAATAAGTCAATCCCTTTTTACCGTTCTTTTCTATTATTTTATAATTAGCATACGCAGGATTATTCATAGTTAACACTCCACAAAATATAATCAAACTTAAAATGCAGAAAAACTTCTTCATAAATATCAACCTTATATGATTTCAATCAACTAGAATATTATATTAAAAAATTTTTATGTAGGGAAAAATGAAATATTCCAACCTTATTTAATTATTTCTACTTCAAAATTCCCAAAACGGACTTTCTACGAACTTGGGACAAGTCCCCTCCACTCGGGGGAGGGCTAGGTGGGGGTTGATTTTTGATTGATTTCAATGAGTAACAAATGTCACTTTTGGAGTAGTTTAAAATTTAATTCTCTACATACTTCCAACCGCTATGATTTAGAATTATTGGGCAAGTATGCCCAACTTACAAAAAAGTACTTCCGACCAAATTACTCAATAAAATACAATAATCATTAAAAATAAAAAACAGGAACTAAGAGGCTCCTGTTTTATAAATACCCCGGATTGGACTCGAACCAACGACGCACAGCTTAGGACGCTATCGCTCTATCCAACTGAGCTACCGAGGCAAATTAAATTTACAAAAAATCTTACGAATAATCTGATAATAAATCACACATACAATCTATTCAACACCATGTTTTTCAAATAAATCATCAACTAGTTGTTTAACTACAACCTTTTCAATATGTTGACGTTCTGGAGATGGAACAATAAACTTGTCAAACAATCCATTTTTATTTTCAAGATAAGATATAATCTCAGTAGCCTGTTTCAATGGAGACAAAGATTCTAGCATAATCATCAAACGACTAGTTGCTGTTGAGTTAATATCATTAGCAGCATTGACCTGTATGTGATTTGTATCATAATTAAAGATTTTTCCACGGAACAAATCACAATACTCAAGATTTTTTTCATCACCGATATGTAAAACATAAGGTCTAGCAACATCTCTTTTAAAAACAAAAGGACTATTCAACGTCAAACCATCATTAGAGAAAATTTTTACAGAATCTTTTGACAACTCCGCATTCCAATTTTCTGTATGTCTTAATCTATTAGCGCAATCTATAACTTCTCTTACCTTGTCCAAAGGCTCATTTTCGAGTGTATTGCGAACATCAGATTTTATGTATAAATTTCCAAAACTACAAGATTTACTCTGAACAGAACGTATCATATTACCTCTCACAACTCATATTAATAGTTAGAGTTTAGCAAGAACAATCGAAAAATGCCACGTAAATAAGACTAAAATATACAATAATTTAAATTAATAGCAAAAAATTTTTTCTGGAGATTTATATAATAAAAAAGAGAAAATTATGAAAATAAAACACTACAGAACAACATACTTAAATAAGAACTTCGCTAGCACACCACAATCAAGAATAATAGCAAGAGAAGTATACAAAAAGCTAGACATTGAAATACTAGAATACGCAAAAAAACAAGGCTTAAGTAAATCAGCAATATTGGATATACTTCAAAATGAAAACATACCACAAATACAAGACAACGTTCTACTGCAAGACATTTCTAGTAAATTAATATCAAAACTACAAAAATTGACAGAAGCACTAAGTAATAATGCATCACACAAAGAGCTAAAACGAGAATTTAAACTAACTAAAGTAACAACGACCCATCTTTATAGCCAATACAAAAAAATGACTAGAAATAATGAAATAATTCAAATGTACAAAGAATGCAAAGATAAGGAAAAAGTAGCTGAAAAATTCAATGTATGCGTAGGAACAATTAGCCTCATAACACGATGTAGCAGAGCATTTAGAGATTTATTAAAAAACAGAGAAGAAAAAATTAAAGAAATGTTAGAAAAAGGTATCTCTTCAAAAGATATTGCTGAAACAGTAGGAATATCTCGTAGTATGGTACAAAGAACCGCAAGAAAACTAGGATGTCCTCTCAAACATGGTGGACATAGAGTAAAAAAATAAATTAAAATTGTAAACGATTCAAAAATTTATAAAAGAATATTTAGAGCTGCCTACTCTCAATAACAACTCGTTCTAAACATTGACAAAGTTTGTTAGACATCTTTTGTAATGTCGTTTTATCACACAAATCACCAATATTTTCAACACTATCATTAGTAGCAAATAATTGAGAGCCTTGTGTATTTTTTAAACTAATAGTGTCGCCAACAAAAATACGTCCTAAATTGTTTCTATCATCAATGTAACTAATCCCGACAGGAACAACATCAACATCTGAACGTTTATCAAGGATTTTCTTTATCATTTTTGAAACGCCTAGCTGAAATTTTTCCTCTAAAGACTTATCTTTATAGATAGAATTATTACCCTCAGGAAAAATAAAGATATTAGCTTTGTTTTCAGCAAATTTATTTATTAACTCCCTTAATGGAATTATATTTTCACGCAAATTTCGTTCTGACAAAGAAGCATCAATAGGCACAAGACCCATTTTTTCATATATTCGTCTCATTGTATTGTTCCCTGCACCCTTCAAAACATTCTTACTAACGATAATGTATGAACGAGGACAATCAGCTTGTTTACCTAGTGATGCATAGGCATAATTCAAAAACGAATTTATAATTGGATAAATAAATTTATCTCGATTTGGATTATCATGATTCATTATAAAAATTGTTGATTTGTTACCTGCAGCTATTTTTTCTAAATGCCCATCTTCAATGTTCAAATCAATAAACTTATTCTTGATAGAATTACCAAACTTTGCCCACAAGTTTACATATTCAGGAGAATTTTTGTTTATCCTTTTTACGAGTTGAATAGAGTCATATAAAGCACCAACACTTTTCAGCAATGCAATTTTATTAATAAAAAATTTAACCTTATTAACACCAGCAAAACAATCTTTAAGAAACTGCTCTTTAAAGGCGGAATTACCTTCTTTATTTTGGAATTTACGAATAAAAGCCTTTATATCAACCAATAAAACATCTATTTTGGTTCTAGTTCTTGTTTCATTAAAGAAAAAATCTAATGGACATTTTTCATGCAATAACCTTTTATTGTGTGGCAAATTCAATAAACCTTTATCACAAAGGCGTATTCTTAGTCCAAAATTTGGATAATATTTATTTTTATTAGAACTAATTTTCATTGTTAGAAGATT
>JAZSES010000240.1:0-16513 GCA_045531805.1 Candidatus Limenecus sp.
GTTTATAACAAAGATGTTTTTAAGAAAACAAATGCAGAATTGGTTGTTAATGCTGGGTACTTTGATGCTAAAAATCAGCAAACGACATCGTATGTTGTTATAGACAACAATCTTGCTCTTGACCCAGAATTGAACAAAAATCTAGTTGAGAATGAAAAATTAAAACCTTATATTAAAAAAATTTTAAATCGTACTGAGTTTAGGGTTTTGGATTGTAATGGAGATACTCGATATGACATAACTGCGCATAATTCACGAGTACCTTATCATTGTAAATTACGTCATTCTATACAGGCTGGCCCATTGATTTATCCCGACTTGAGATTGAAAGAAGAATATTTTGTTGAAAAAAAAGATGGTGTTGTTGTTAGGGATGCGATTTTTGCTTACACAAAACGCCCCAGAACTGCTATTGGTATAAAAGATAACGATGTTTATATTATTGTTGCAACAAATGATAGACCTCTTACATTGAAAGAACTTGCTAGTGTTTGTAGTGATTTGCAACTGGATAAGGCAATGAACTTTGATGGTGGAGGTTCAACTTCTCTTGATTACAAAGGCAGTAATGATACACAATTTAAAAATTTCCATATTGTTTCCGATAAAAATAATACGCCTAGAAAATTGAAATCGTTTTTGGTTGTTGAATAGGTTTTAAAATAAAAGCGGACAAGTAAAATTGTCCGCTTTTTGTTATTTAACTTATTTATTATTTAAGAAATAGATTTTTGTTGTTTCTATCGATTTTGGGTCTTAAGTTGTTTGGTATTACATACTGATTTTTATCTTTTTGTGTTTCTTTGTCGTTTGTGTTGTTATTGTAGATTATCATACGAGGTCGACTTTTTTCATTAGGGAACGGGTTTGGTATTGGAATCCACTTTCCGTCTGTACCTGTGTTTTCTGTATCAATGTTGTGGTTAGGTTGGTTATCAATTTCTTCATTATCAACAGGTGTTGTCGTAGGTTTCTCAATTTCTGAATTACCGTTTGGTTTTAACATTGGAAATATATTGGGTTTTATTTTGTTATCAGAATTATCATTGTCAGTATCAGGTCGTGTTTTATCGTTAACGAAGTCTCGTTCTTTATCACAATCGCAGTTGCATAGGTTCTCTGCTTTCATTTTCTGTGTATTGTATTCTAGTGCATTTTCTTCTGTTCTTACAAGGTTTTCTCTTTGACCCTTTAATTTGTCTAACAAATCTTTAATGGAAATAGTTATAGGTTTTCCCAATGGTATGTTAAGGTCAGTGTCTTTGTCTTTTCCACAGTTGCAGCCACAGTTACAATTACCGTTAGGTTTGAGCAGATTTTCTTTTAATTCCTGTTGGCCTTCATCTTTTTTTACTTTTTTTTGAGAATAGGTAGTTGTTGGTTGAGCATAGTTTCTAATAATCATCTTTCTTTTTCTTTCCTTTCCTTTTCCTTACTATTTTTTCCTTTAACTTATGTTTGTTATATCGACTGATTGTTTATTTAACTTTAGAGATTTTAGTGTAGTGTTTACATTTATTTACAAGATAGTTGGTTTTGAGTGCAACAAAAAAGTGGTTTAAGTTTTTGTCTTAAACCACTTTTAGATTTATTTTATTATCTTATTTATTTAGCACATTGTTTCTTTTTGAAACACATTGGTAAACATATAGCTGCACAAATCAATGCTGAAATTCCCCAGAATGCCAAAGCTCCATTCCAGCCGAATTTGTCAACAACAAGACCTGTTCCCAATCCAGAAAGCATTGCGCCAACGTAACCAAATGTTCCTGTAAAACCTGTTACTGCAGAAGCAACTTTTTTTGAACTTGATTCAATAGCACATACACCACCGATAAGCATTTGTGGACCGTATGTAAAAAATCCTGAAAAACCAATTAACAATATATCTATGATTCCAGAACCGTTAATTTTGAATACATCAAAAAGAGTTTTTCCTGTAACTGCAGCGAATGCTGTATCAATAAAGTTTTCACCAGTTCCGTTTAGGTAGAGACCTATCATACAGAATATTACACCGATTAGGAATATTACATTGATTGGAGCTCTTGCGCCTTTGAAAATCTTGTCAGAAATCAAGCCGGCAGAGATTGTACCGAAGAAACCAAATAATGGTAAGCAAGCTAATTTCATAGAGGCAAGTTCTAGAGAGTTTTCTTTTGCCTCAACCAAATATTTGATAATCCAGTCTTCTGTACCAAATCTGATTACATAAACAAATACGTAAGCCATTGCCAAAGCCCAAATTGCTTTGTTTGTCAAAACATTTTTTACAAGAATTTGGATGTAAGTCATTCCATCATCTTCTTCTTCGCATTTTGCGGCTTCTTTCGCTTTTTCAGGCTCTCTGTATTCTTCTACATCAGGAAGTCCAATTGTTTGAGGTTTATCTCTAAGGCGGTTGAACATCCAGAATGCTGTTAGAATTGCTAACACACCAGGGATGTAAAATGCAGCTTGCCAGCCGAATTTTGCAATGGCAAAACCAGACAAAATTACGGCCAAGAAAGTGCCTGTTTGGTGAGATGTTGACCACATTGCCCATTTTGTAGCACGCTCTGAGTTAGAGAACCAGTAAGTTAAACTTTTTGCAACTGGTGGGAAACCCATTGACTGGAACCAACCGTTACATCCCCAAAAGAATGCAAGTACCCACAACAAGATTGTTGCAGATGGCATACCGAAGAAAGTGAATTTGCCAGGTGTGAATACGAAAAAGCTAAGAGCAAAACAGATGTTTGCCAAGCCTGCAAGTATCAAGCCTGTAGGTAAAAATTTTCTTACGTCTGAACGGTCTGCAATCATACCGTTTACGAATTTACCAATTGCATAAGTGAGATACAAAGAACTGCCTATTACACCAAGTTCTAAGTTTGAATATCCGAGCTCTTTACTCATTGATGGTAATGCAGCTGCAATGTTCTTTTTGCAAAGATAAAACATTGCATAACCGATGAAACAAGAATAAAACATTCTCAATCTAAAATGAGAATAAGTTTTTTTGATTTGTTCTTCATCTTTGATTTGTTCCGCAACTGGCGGTTCTTTGAAAAATTCTAATAATCCCATAAATTCCCCTATTTCTTAAATCTGAATAGTAAGAAAATTATTTCAAAAACATAAGGTAATTACAATTAAAGTACGTTTTATGTTAAAATCATTTCACATATTTAACAGATAATTTAGAGGAAAATAAATTTATGGAAGCTATTCACAATTTTGTACAAGCAAATTCTTTGATTGTTTCTTCGGCAATTTTAATAATTGCGTATATTTTCATTGCGTGGGAGAAAATATCAAAGGTAACAATTGCAATGATAGGCGCTGCTATTACTTTGATTATAGGTTTGCTTGCGCAGTCAAAAGGTCATGACGCAATTGATCCTCATTATTTTATCAATTTTGTTGATTTTAATGTGATTTTTCTTTTAATCAGTATGATGATTATTGTAAGTATAGCGAGTAGAAGTGGTATATTCACTTGGATAGCAAATGCTTTATTGAAAAAGACAAAAGGGCATCCTACCTTAATATTGATTGCTTTAGGCGTGTTTACTGCTATAGCATCTGCGTTTTTGGATAATGTAACTACTGTAATACTTGTTGTTCCTGTAACTTTTCTTGTTGCAAAAAAATTGGATATAAATCCAATACCGTTTTTAATTACAGAAATTCTTACTTCTAACATTGGTGGAACTGCGACTTTGATTGGTGATCCACCAAATATTATAATTGGTAGTAGAGCTGGTTTTTCTTTTATGGATTTTATACAGGAATTAACAGGTATCGTTGTTGTTATTTTTTCAGTAACAATGCTCATTTTGTGGTTGTTCTTTAGAAAACAACTTGTGGCATCAGAAGAAAAGATGGCAGAAGTTGCAGAGCTTGATAATAGTCAAACAATTACAGATAAGGTTTTGGCAATTCGTTCTTCAATTGTTTTACTTTTGGTTATTTTAGGTTTTGTAACACATGACATTACGCACATTGAGTCATATGTAATGGCATTGGCAGGTGCTAGCTTTTTGATGATTTTTGAAAGTCCCAAAAGAGTTCTCAATGGGATTGAGTGGAATACGATATTTTTCTTTATCGGATTGTTTATAATAATCGGTGGTTTTGAGGCTGCTGGTGGTATATCAGTGATGGCAAAATGGATTTTGGATGTTACAAACGGGAATGAGTCTGCGGCTGCGATGCTTATTTTATGGGCATCTGGAATTTTGTCAGGTATTGTTGATAATATTCCATATACTGCGACAATGGCTCCTATGATTTATCAAATTCAACTTGTTCAAGGCGTTGAATATGCTCATCCTTTGTGGTGGTGTTTGTCGCTTGGTGCTTGCTTGGGTGGTAATATGACTATTATTGGTGCAGCAGCAAATGTTATTGTTTCTGAAACGGCTGCGGCTCATGGCAAGCCAATTCCGTTTATGAAATATTTGAAATATGGTGTTTTAATTACTTTTGTATCGTTGGCATTGAGCTCAGTGTACATTTATCTACGCTTTTTGTTGCCAGCAACACAAGGCTAATTATTATGGATTGTAATAAGTAAAATAAAAAGCGGGAAATATTCCCGCTTTAATTTTTTCTAAAAGAAGCTATTGTTCTGATTCTTTATCGTGTTTTATTAATTTTTCAAAATCAGATGGTTTGATAGTTTGAATAAAATCACGGAATTCTTTTGCCTCTTCTTCATCTTTTGCTGCGTCACAAGATACAGAACCATTAGCCAAGACATTTGCCGTAACAAATATAGGCGCATCTACTCTGATAGCAATTGCAATTGCATCTGATGGACGAGCATCGATTTCAATTTCCTTAACTTCATCGCCGTCTTGTTTTCTTAAATATACGATTGCGTAATAGGTTTCTTTCTCTACATCATTGATTTCAATTCTGTCGATTTCAAATCCTGTTTTTTTCATAATTTCTATTACTAAATCATGAGTCATTGGACGACTTACAGAGATGTTTTCAATTTTTCTGATAATAGCACTAGCTTCTGCCGAACCAATCCAGATAGGCAAAGCTTTTCTGTTGTCTTTGTCGTGTAATACAACGATTGGTGAGCCTGTTCTTGTATCGAGTGCTATACCCATTACTTTCATTTCAATCATAATTTTCTTCCATCGAAATTGTGTAACCAAAACGGTTTTCATGTAATCTTATAACATTATAATTCAAAATTAAAATTAGACAAAGTGGGTAGAAAATGATAGATTAAATGTATGAGAATATTAATTATTAATGGACCAAATATAAATCTATTGGGCACACGTGAGCCTGAAATATATGGAACTTTGACTCTTGGTGAAATAGAAAATAAATTACGAGAATTTGCACAAGGTTTGAATGTGGAGCTTTGTTTCTTTCAAAGTAATATTGAAGGTGAAATTGTAGATGCTATTCAAAAAGCTAAGTTTGAGTGGGGGTGTCAAGGTATTGTAATAAATCCTGCAGCTTATACTCACACTAGTGTTGCAATTCGAGATGCTATTTCGGCTGTTGCATTACCAACTGTTGAAGTACATATTTCTAATGTTCATAATAGAGAAGAATTTCGTCGCCAGTCTTTTATTTCTCCTGTTAGTGTTGGACAGGTTGTTGGCTTTGGCTTGGATAGTTACAAGCTAGGTTTGAAAGGTCTTGTTGATTTTATATGTTCTCTTAATATTGATTAACAATGTTTTATAAGGTTGGAAAACTTTTTTTCTTTTTGTTACAATACTAATAACTAAGTCTGGCTTGGAAAATAATGAAAAATTTCACAATAAAGAAAATTTTTATTTTGGTTTTTACGCTTATAGTTGTATTTTGGGCAAATACGACATCAGTTGGTGCATCCGATTATAAATATAAAGTTTTAGATCCCAAATATAATCCGGCAGCGGAGCGTCTTTTGAATGGTGAATTAAATCAGCTCGATGAGACCCCAACATATTTGGATAAATCAAGTTTTGATTTTGCTCAATTTTTTGCGATTTTAGCAATACTTTTGTTGCCTTGGATTTTGTTTATGTTTGCTATCAAATCTTTTAAACGAGTTATGGATAAAGGTTTTAATACCGACATAGAAATTTATAATCAAGCTTTTGGTTCTGCTACTGGAACAGATGCTGAACAAGGTTCTTCCGAAACGATAAAGGTGAAAGCTCCTCCTAAAAGTGAAGTGAGAAAAGATATTGAGAACTTTATCAAAGAAAATGAAATTATTGAAAAAGTAGAAGTTAAATTGAACGAAATTGATGAAACTTCTAATACAAATTTTGTTGATTTATCAGACTTGGCATTGTCGCAAACAACTTTTGTAAAAAATGAGACAGTGTCTAATTCTCAAGATTTAATGACAAATACTATTTCAAAAAATTCAAAAGTTATTGCAGACAATATTAATGACTTTTTGTCATCTAGTTGTAATAGTGTAAATAAAGAATTGGAAACAGAAAATATAGTCGCAACTTCTTCTATAACAAAGAAAATGCCAAATCTTTTAAATACAGCCCCATTAACAAAGAGCAAAGGGTTGTGTTTGGTTCAATATGGAACTAAATATTCATTGATTGGTTATATTGGTAAAAAAGTATTTTTGATTCGTCAATTTGAAAAATTGGAGTCTATGGAAATAAGACCTAGACTGACAGAAACAAAAGAAAATAGAGATAAGTATATTGTGAGATTGGGTTCTTATAAGGCTATTGTCTCTGTTACAGATAGAGATATGAAGCTTTTACTTGAATTGTAATATAATAGAAGAATGAGAAAGTTCTTTATTATTCCGTTTGTTATTTTGATGTTGTTTGTGCTTTTGGGTTTCAAAAGACCCAAACAAGATATTGTTTTAAAGTTTTCAGCTTGGGGTTCTCAAAGTGAAGTTGCTTTGCTTTTACCTTTGATAAAAGATTTTGAGGCAAAAAATCCTGATATAAAAGTGGATTTTATACATGTACCCCAAAATTATTTCCAGAAAATACATCTGTTGTTTGCGTCAAATCTAGCACCTGATATTGTTTTTGTAAATAACTATTATTTGCCGAAATATGTCAAAGCGGACTTGTTGGAAGATGTTACAGGGCTTGTGAGACAGAATGATTATTATGACAAATCTATAAAGGCTTTATCTGTGCAAGGTAAATTGTATGCTGTACCTCGAGATGTTTCTGAACTTGTTCTTTATTATAACAAAGATTTGTTTAAGAAATATGGTGTATCTTTGCCAAATGAAAATTGGACTTTTTTTGATTACTTGAATAAGGTAAAATCACTCACTTTTGATTTAAATGGTGATGGACAAAATGACGTATGGGGAACAAGCTATGAAACAGATATCTTGTTTGTGTATCCATATTTGTTGGCTAATGATAGCAACATTTTTGATGCAAATGGTAATTTTGATTTAAATAATGCAAGTACAATCAATGCATTAAACACTTATTCAGGTTTTGCAAACAAATATAATTGTGCGCCCAAAAAACAGCAAAGTGCTAGTTTGACAATGGCGCAAATGTTTTTACAACAGAAAATCGCAATGCATTTGTCAGGTCGTTGGTTAGTTCCCAAATATAGAGCTGATGCTAATTTTGATTGGGATATTGTTAATTTTCCTTGTAAAAATGGTGGATATTGTATGAATATTGATGCTTCTGGATATGCTATTTCTAAAAAATCCAAATACAAGGAACAAGCAAAGAGATTTGTTGAGTATATTTCTTCAAAGTCTGCATTAGATAAGCTTGCAGAAAGTGGTTTGATAGTACCGGCTCGAATTGATTCTGCAAATTCTGTTGACTTTTTGGCTCCAGATAAAAAACCGAAACATTCATACTTATTCTTGAAAACTGTAGAAAATGGTGTTGTGTTTCATATAAAAGAAACTTATCAAAAAGATGTGGATAAAATTAATACAATGCTTGAACCAGTCTTTATGGGGGCAAAAAATGCAGAAGATGTTTTAAATAATAAGTAGTGTAATGATGTCCGAGAAAAATTCGTGATAAGGAACGAAGTGACGTGAACGAATTTTTGGAGTGGCGTCTTGAAAAGGTGAGTAATTGCTGGCTACGTTCAGTCGGCAGCAATTACGACACTAGATTAGATGGCCTATTGGAAGTTTTCCTTAATTTCATTATCTTACTTAAAAATCTCTAACCCATAAGCTTCGCCCAACAGGAGCTTCGCTCCTGTGTAACCACTTCGTGGTGGATGTTTTGTTCTTCTCGTCATTCTGAGGAGCGAAGCGAGCTCAGAATCTTACCAATTTTCTGATGAAACATTAAGTAATTCTCTATTCCACGAACTTTACGACTAACCCCCAAGCTGCTAAGATCCTGAACACAGTAATACCCTCGCAACTATGCTTACTTAATGCTTCAGGATGACAGTTAGAACTACCTCTTGGAATAAAGCTCCTGTGCTACCACTTTGTGGTGTATTTTTCTCTGCCCCTCTCGTCATTCTGAGGAGCGAAGCGAGCTCAGAATCTTACTTTTTGTTGTGTTCTAAATTCCCAACATAAATCTATTTAGCGAGCTGAGTTGACTCATTCCTGAAAAATAGCTAATACTATTTTGTTTTGAGGAGTTGTAATCCTCTTCAACTTGGTCTTTTAGTGCTTCGTAGTAAGCTTTTTCTTCTTCTGTATAAGCCATATAAATTTCATAATCTAGCTTATCTATTGTAGTTTCGTAGTCTTTATCCAAATCCCCCGTAATAGTCAGGTTAAGTGTATTCATGATGTCATCAAATGGGATTGATTGTCTTTGACTATTACTTTGAGAAGCCTGCATCTCTTGCATTCTTTTTGCAATCTCAAGTCTAGCTTTATCTGTTGTTTTGTCTCCTGTTGCGGCAATTCCCATTGCCATAAGCTCTTGTATAATGAGTTGGTATTCATAGTCTTTTTGTGCATCAGAAGATGATGTGCTTAAGGACGGCACATACATAGACATCATAGATGCTGAGACTGGGCTAATTGCCATAGAGGTATACCTAAGTTAGTTAACTGTCATGATAATACCCTTGTGATTGTCTTTTTAAACATTATCTATGATATGATTCGTTGTTGATTATTTTGAAAGCACGGTATATTTGTTCATAGAGAAATACTCTAACAAGCTGGTGGGTAAAGGTCATTTTAGAGAAACTTAATTTGAAATTGGCTCTATCTGAAACTTCTTTTGACAAGCCGTTTGCTCCACCAATTACAAATACAATTTCGTTGTGACCTTCGCAAGTTAAATCTTTTATTTTTTGTGCAAAATCTTCGGACGAAAGCATTTTTCCTAGGATTTCAAGTGTTATTACATATGCATCAGGTTTTATTGCAGACAATATTTTTTCGCCTTCCGCTTGCATATATTTTTGTGCAAGATTGTCATCTTTTATTTCTTGAGCCGGAATTTCAACCAAAGAAAGGCTGCAATATGCCCCAAGCCTTTTTTTGAATTCATCAATTGCTTCTTTTGTAAATTTTTCTTTTAGTTTGCCGACTGCGATGATTTTTATATTCATAACGCTAGAATAACACGAATAGGCTGACTATTCTATTTGTAAGTTTGGATTAAAGAAGTTGTATACAATTTTTGCAGTGCGTTTTGGGATTACCTCACAAAGCTTGTCGTAGTCGGCTTGTGAGATTTTTTTTATATCTTTAAAGTGTTGCATTAGGAGTTCTTTACTACTTTGGCTTACTCCCTTGATTTCGTCCAAAATAGACTCTGTCGCTTGCTTTCCTCTTAGTTTCCTATGGAAACTAATTGCAAATCTGTGAGCTTCATCTCTTATTCTTTGAAAAAAGTACAACGCTGGTGAATTTATTGGGAAAATTACAGGTTGTGACTCGTATGGCTTAAAAACTTCTTCCAATCTTTTGGCTAGAGATACAACATCAGGGTGGAAATTATGCGCTTCAAAAATTTCCATAACTGAAGAAAGTTGACCTTTGCCACCATCTATAATTATTAAATCTGGCATTGGTAATGTTTCTGATAGTTTGCCGAAATATCGTCGTTCTACAACTTCTTGTAATGATTTAAAATCATCTGGCTTTGATTCTGTTGAGCGTACTTTGAATTTTCTGTACTTTGATTTTTTAGGTAAGCCATTTTCGAATGTAACCATAGAGGCAACTGTATTTGTACCTTGTATATGGGATATATCAAAACATTCTACTATGTATGGGAATTTTGACAGTCCAAGTTTTTCTTGAATGTAGCTGCCCACTTCGTTGTAATCTCGTTGTATTTCTGTAAGTTTTTCAAGTTTAACTTTTTCAAAATAGAACTTTGCATTTTTTTGTGCGAGGTTAAGAAGTTCGATGTTTCTTTTTGTTGGTGAGTCTGTAAGTTTTATTTTTTTATTTGCAATAGAGGTTAGCCATTGTGTGTATAGCTCTATTTCGTCTGGGTCTAAAAGTCTTGGTAATACTATTGTTGATGGTATGTCGAATTCGGATGTAATTGTGTAGTATTCTTTTAAGAATGTTGTCAAAACTTCATTTTCAGACGAAAGATTTAAGTTTGAAAATTGAAAATCTTTTTTATCTATAAGTCTGCCTTGACGAATTTGAAGTAGTGATACAACAAAAAGGTTGCTTTCGTTGTATACGGCAATGACATCTTGACTGATGTTTGTATTTTCAAAGACAACTTTTTGATGTTCCATTGTTTTTTGAACATCCAGCCAACTGTCTCTGTACCTTGCAGCTTTTTCGTATTCCTCATTTTGTGCATATTTTTCCATTTCTTTTTTTAATGCATCAACGAGTTCTTTTTGTTTACCTGTTAAAAATAATTCAACATTCTTTAGGATTTTCTTGTATTCGTCAGGTTCAATCAGACGTTGGCAAGGTGCCATACATCGTCCAATGTTATAGTACAAACAGGGACGGTCTTTGAATTTTGGGTTTTTACATTGTTTGAGAGGAAAGAGCTTTTTTATCAAGTCGAGTGTTGAATACATTGCTCTTGAGTCAGTGTATGGCCCAAAATATTTTCCTTTTATCTTGTTTTTGTTTGATTTTCTTGCGACAACAACCCTTGGGTATTCTTCATCTGTTATGACAAAGTATGGGAATTTTTTGTCGTCTTTGAGCAAGACATTATATTTGGGTTTGTGTTTTTTTATTAAATGACTTTCAAGAATTAATGCTTCTACTTCACTATCAGTGACGATAAACTCTATTTTTGCGATTTGTGGAACCATCACTCTGAGTTTTGGTGAGTCGTGATGTTTGTTGAAGTAGCTATAAACTCGTTTTTTTAGATTTTTGGCTTTTCCTACGTAAATAATCTCACCATTCTCATCAAAATATTGATAAGAACCACTGAGTTCTGGGATAATTGATAAAGTTTGTTTTACTTCTTGTGGTAAATTTGAATTTGATGTAGCCATAATTTAAAATATAGCACTAATTACAGTTCAAAACCAAATGGCAATAGTTCTTCTATTGTGAACGTTGCACATTTGTTGTCTTCGCTTTCAAGGATAATTTGTAGGTCTTTGTCTTTTTTAAATTCCGCCATCCATTGTCTACAAGCACCGCAAGGCATGCAGTTTGTTGTGTTTTTTGAAAATATTGCTACTTTGATAAGTTTGCCTTTTTCTCCGCTGACAATTGCGTTGGAAATTGCGTTTCTTTCTGCGCAAAGGGTTAAGCCATAGCTTGCGTTTTCTACATTGCAGCCGAGGTAATAATTTCCAGTGTCATAAAGTGCGCAAGCTCCTACATAAAATTTTGAGTATGGTGCATATGCGTTGTCACTAGCTTGTTTTGCTAGGTTCATTAATTCTGTATTGTCAATCATATTTGTCATTGATGGCCATTTCCCTAATTTAAAATTCGTTATTTTATATTAACTCAATATCTTCTAAATTAGAACTAAAAAACGACAAAAATACTATGTTTAAGGGATATAAAGACTTTTTAAATACAGGATAATGATTTTATAAAATAGGGGATAGGTATGAGAAAAATTTTTATATATTTTATATTTTTGATTTTTACTTTGTTTATTACTTGTTTGAATGCAAATTGTGCTGAAGTTCAAAAAATGAAAACAGTTGCAGTAATTTCTGATGTTGGACATCGTAATGGAACAAATTATCTTATCTGTGGTGCTGCAGCTGATATCATTGCTACGGATTTGATTAATCGAATTAATGCTACAGGCAGAATGAAAGCTCCTTTGCTTGGGGATACAATGTCTAAAATTACTAGAACAAGTATACCTCTATATTATGTGACCTTTTTTAATGAGTATAAATATAACTACAATATAGATTTTGTGAATTTGAAAAGAGTAACAAAAGCACTTGATGCTGATTATTTTTTGATGGTAACAAGTGGACTTGATGTTCAGAGTGGATTTTTGAAAGATACTTGGTGGAACAAGCTTAATGTTCCAGGTATGGACCCTGTAAAACCTACATATAAATTAGCAACATTATTGACTCTTATCGATAGAGCTACATATGGTATTGTTTGGCAAGATATGTATGTTAGAGATATAGAGGCTGAAAATTATGATTTGGGGATAGTTCAGTTTTCACCTAGTTATTCACAGCTTTCAAAAATTAAAAAATATTCAAAAAACATGTCTGAATATGCAGTTGATATTGTAGATAAAAATGTAAATCCATGGCGACAAGCTAAAAAGAAAGATAAAGCAATAGAAATGAAAGGTACTTTTGTAAATGAAGGTACAAAGCTGTATTATCCCTCTGTTAATGGTGAGATTGTAAAAGAAAATATTGTTGATATAAAAAATAGTGCACAAACACAGATTAATAATGCACAAAAAAAATGGAATAATTATCAGAAAGATAGACAACAAAAAAAATATATTGAAAATGTAAACAGGATACAACAAAAAGAAACTGAAGCTGCTGCAAAAGCCGAAAAGGAAAGACTGGAAAAAGCTGCTGTTGTAAAAGTAAAAGTACAAAAGGATAAAATAGAAAAGACAAAAATTACACCTGTAAAAAAACAAACTGATGTAAGACTTTTTGATTCTATTAGAGGTAATGTTGATGATATGTCAAATTCTCTGCCAGCTCCACGTACAAATGTCGAAGACGATTATATTTTACCTGTAGCTGATAAAAAAATAGAAAATTTGAATACGGGTGGGGTCGCTTCCGACATTAAAGAGGGGACTGATAGTATGACAGAAATGCCTGATTACAATTGGAATTTAAAACGGGTTGATTAGTTCAATATTAAGCAATAGTAAGATACGTTAAAGAAATTATGTACGATTAAATATGTTAGTAATATTATAGTAGTAGGAAAGATTTTAATTTTCGGAGGGGACATTTTGGTTGAAAAGCTTAAAATAATTGGTGGAAAATCTTTGCAAGGGGAAGTTTCTGTTAGTGGTGCAAAGAATTCTGTGTTAAAGCTTATGGCTGCGGCTATTTTGGCTAAAGGTGAAACAACCATATATAATGTTCCAGAACTTACTGACGTGAATATAATGCTTCGTGTAATTGAGGGGCTTGGTGTAAAAACAAATTACGATAAAAAATCAAAGTCTGTGACAATTGATGCGACTGATATTACTTGTAACGTTGCTAAGTATGAATTGGTTAGTAAAATGCGTGCATCTTTTATTGTGTTAGGTGCATTGGTTACTAGATGTAAAGATGCAGTAGTAGCATTGCCAGGTGGATGTGCAATTGGTGAAAGAAGAGTTGATTTTCATATCAAAGGTTTGGAAGCTCTTGGAGCTGATATCAAGATTGAAAATGGCTATGTGCATGCAAAAGCTACAAAGCTAGTTGGTACAGATATTTATTTAGATATTCCTTCAGTAGGTGCGACTGAAAACCTCATGCTTGCTGCAGTATTAGCAGATGGTGCAACAAGAATTCAAAATGCTGCACAAGAGCCTGAAATTGTTGATTTGGCTAACTTCCTTAATGCTATGGGTGCTGATATTTCTGGTGCTGGTACTTCTGAAATTGTAATCAATGGGGTTAAGCAAGAAGATTTGCATCCAATTGTTTACACTACAATTCCAGATAGAATTGAAGCTGGTACGTATATGGCTGCAATTATTGCTACGCAAGGTAAAGGTATTATCAAAAATGTATTGCCATCTCATTTGACATTCTTTAATTCTAAGTTAATTAAAATGGGTGCAAATATAAAGCTAATTGAACCTACTGTATTGGAAGTTAGTTGTAATCAAAGATTGAAGTCAGTAAACATTGTTACACAACCTTATCCAGGTTTTCCTACCGATTTGCAAGCTTTGGCGATGGCTATACTAACGACCGCTGAAGGTGTAAGTATTATTACGGAAAGTCTTTACGAAAACAGATTTATGCAGGTACCAGAACTTCGTAGAATGGGTGCTGATATACACCAAGAACGGAATCATGCTCTTGTTCGCGGTGTTGAATCTCTTAATGGCGCCAATGTTAAGGCTAGTGATTTACGTGCAGGTGCTTCATTGATAATTGCGGCTTTAATGGCAGAAGGTACAAGTGAGATAGAGTCTCTTCACCATATTGATAGAGGTTATGAACTTTTTGAAACAAAATTTGCCAATTTGGGGGCTGACATAGTAAGATACAATGATGAGAGTGATGATTTGAACACTCAAAGTTCAGTGATTGAAATAGCAAAAGGAAATATAAATGCCTGAATATAAAAGATGGTATGACCATGACCCAGTATTAATGGAAGTAGTTGAGCTTTTGCGTGACTACCAGGATGAGTTGAGAGCTCAAGCAGAAATATTTTTGGCGAAGATAGAAGAAAAAGTTTCTAAAGAAACTATCGACAAGTTTTATGAAATGGTAAAACCTATTAATGGCAAT
Organism: Candidatus Limenecus sp.; assembly: GCA_045531805.1. Lineage (GTDB taxonomy): Bacteria > Cyanobacteriota > Vampirovibrionia > Gastranaerophilales > Gastranaerophilaceae > Limenecus. The sequence continues at coordinate 14,833 of JAZSES010000240.1, forward strand.
CGTTGGTATGACAAAGACCCAGTTATATCAAAAACTGTTGAGTTGTTAAGGGTTGTGCCACCAGAAGTCCAAAAAGCTGCTGCTGAAAATTTTATTAAAACATTAGAAGATATTGGTGTAGATAGAAACGCGAAAGCTTAGGCAAAATTTCGATAAAAAAGACAACATCAAGTGTTGTCTTTTTTTTGTATTTAGAATTTTATTTTAGATTGTCCGAGAAAAATTCGTGATAAGGAACAAAGTGACGTGAACGAATTTTGGGAGTGGCGTTTTGTTCACATAGTGAAGATATTTTGCACGAAATCAAAGATTTCGGCAAAAGAAGTCAAAGGTGAGTAATTGCTGGCTGCGTTGAGCCGGCAGCAATTGCGATACTAGATTAGATTACATTAAAATACCTGCAATACAAGCAGACATATAAGATGCTAGTGTGCCGCAGAATAATGCTTTTATACCGAGTTTAGCAAGGTCTTTTCTTCTGTTCGGTGCTAGTTCTCCAATACCACCAATTTGGATAGCAATAGAACCAAGGTTTGCAAAACCACACAATGCAAAACTTGCAATCATAACACTTTTAGGAGAGAGAATATCTCTTATTGCTGTTAAGTCAAGGTATGCAATAAATTCGTTGAATACAAGCTTTGTTCCCATTAGAGCACCAACATTTGCAGCTTCTGTGAATGGTACACCCATTGCAAGTGCAAATAAAGAGAAGATACTACCCAAGATTTCTTTTAATGACAAGTGTGTTAAATCAATGTGTATAGCAGACAAATTTAAATGTAATACATTTGCCATAAACAGTCCAATATGGCCTAATATCCAGTCAACCATTGAAATCAAGGCAGTAAGTGCAATTAGCATTGCAATAACATTGATAGAAACTTTCATACCGTCAGATGCACCGTGCGCAATTGAGTCGATAAGGTTTACGTGTGTTTTTTGTATTTCAACTTTTACTTCATTTTTTGTTTGAGATTCTTCTGTTTCAGGATAAACAATTTTAGAAATAACTAATGCACCAGGCGCTGCCATTATTGAAGCCGCTAAAAGGTATTCTGCAGGAATCCCCATCCCTACATACATTGCCATTACACCGCCAGCAATACAGGCCATTGAACCAGTCATTGATGCCAATAATTCTGACATTGTCATTGTTGCAAGGTATGGTTTAATCATAATTTGTGCTTCAACTTGCCCAACAAACGCACTTGCGATGTTTGACAAAGATTCTGCACCTGAAACTTTCATAACCTTGTACATAACTTTTGCACAAAGTTCAACGACACGTTGCATAATACCGTAGTAGTACAATATGTTCACTAAGATAAGGATAAAGATAATTGTTGGTATAAGTTTAAGAGCGAATATAAAGCCTGCACCTGCACCAAAAAGTTCTTCCATTTTTGTTGGACTGTTTGTTAAAACACCAAAAACAAAATTTCCACCTTCGTTTGAAAAATCAAGAATTTTTTGGATAAACAAACCTATCCCATGGAAAATTTTTTGTCCAAGAGGTATTTTTAATACAAAAACTGCCAAAAGAACTTGGAGTATAAAGCCTGGGATAATAGTTTTTAGACATATTGCTTTTTTGTTGTTTGAGAATGCATAAGCTATTGCTAAAATTAAAATAATCCCGATTATACCAGTAAATCTATCCATACCTTTTCCTTTTTTT
>JAZSES010000092.1:0-3420 GCA_045531805.1 Candidatus Limenecus sp.
TGCTCTACCTGCTGAGCTAGTGACGCATTTTCTAAACTATTAAATTTTCAATTTGTTTCGGTTTGCTTAATTAATGTAACAAGAACAAAGTTATTCGTCAACAGTTTTTTTTAAATTTAAATAAAAAAATTATCGAAAAATAGTTTGATCCCTGTCAGGCCCTACGCTTACGATAGAAATACGAACTCCCATAAGTTCTTCTAATCTAGCCAAATATTTTTTTGCATTATCTGGCAATTCATCATAGGTTCTTATTTTTGTGATATCACACAACCAACCGGCATGTGTTTCATAAACAGGTTCTAGAAACGAATGAATGTTTACATTAGTCGGGTAATAATTATAGATTTCCCCAGATCTAGTATCTCTATATGCCGTACAAACTTTAATCTCATCAAAAGTATCAAACACATCGAGCTTGGTAACAGCCATAGAAGTCAGCCCACTAACCAAAACCCCATATTTTGCAATAATTGCGTCAAACCAACCTGTTCGTCTAGGACGTCCAGTTGTCGTGCCAAACTCATGCCCAATTGTACGAATTTTTTCGCCAATTTCATCATTCAATTCAGTTACAAAAGGTCCTTCACCAACTCGGGTTATATAAGCCTTTGAAACACCAATTATCTCTTTTATAGCACTTGGTCCAAAACCACTACCAGTACATGCGCCGCCAGCAATTGGATTTGAACTAGTCACATATGGATAAGTCCCCCAATCAACATCTAGCATTACACCTTGAGCACCTTCAAATAAAATGGACTTATTATTTTTTAATGCGTCATGATAAATTTCCTGCCAATCATTACAAAGATAAGGTTCAATAATTTTTGCATACTTCTCACATAAATCAAGTATTTCATGCTTTGAATATGTTTTTAAACCATATACATTTGCCAATTCTTTATTCTTAAGTGGCAAAATATTATCGAGCTTACTAGATAAAGCATCAAAATCGAACAAATCCTGAACTTTTATCCCATGCCTGAACACTTTGTCAGTATAAGTAGGCCCAATACCTTTTTTTGTAGTACCAATTTTAGCAGAGCCTTGTGCAGTCGCTTCAGAATAACCATCTACATCAATGTGATAAGGCATGGTTATAGAAGCAAGTGGAGAGATTTTCAAGCCAGACATATCAATATTTTCTTTTTGTAAATCAGCAATTTCTTGAGCTAATACATCTGGATATATTACAGTTCCTGCACCAATAAAACACAACTTATTCTTGTACAAAATTCCAGAAGGAATAAGATGGAATTTAAAAGTCTTGCCATCGGCAACGACTGTATGACCTGCATTACAACCACCTTGATACCTAATAATTAAATCTGCATTTTGGGCGAGAATATCAGTAATCTTTGCCTTACCTTCATCTCCCCATTGAGCACCAATAACAACGGTATTATCCATTTTTCACCCCTTAAATACTCATTACTAAACAATTATAAAATAAAGCAAATTAGTTATTTGTAACGAAATGTTAAGAAAAGTATATACAAAAAGGCAATTTTTTTGAACTTATATACTTTATATATATACAAGTAGTAAATAAGTAAGAGGAATAAAAAATGGGCTTCGTAATTTCACAATTGTCAGCATTACAAACAAAAGAAAGCACTTCAAATGCAGAATATCAATTGACTTTAATAATGAACGAACTTTCAGCATTATCTAGACAAAGCCAAGCAGTTGTTGAAGAACAACAAGCATTAGGACAAGCATATATGCAAAACCACCTTGATGAAGAAGGTCAAGTCGATGCATCAGCTATTGAATATGTAAACAGTACAGCTTTTAATGCTAGATTTGAAGCTAAATTAAAAGCTATTCAAGCAAAAGAACAACAATTAAATATTCAAAAAATTCAAGTAGAAAACAGACAAAAACAAAACTCAAACTTGAACGAAAGCTGGAAAAAATCAGTAGAAAAAAACATACAAAATACATTCGCATACTTCAAATAATCAAAATAAAACAAAAAATTAAAAGGCTGTTTGTAATAAACAGCCTTTTAATTTTCAATAAAATTCATCGTATTAATATAATCATCAATAATTTTAAAGATAAAGTGTAATCTATCCTTATCATTAAGATACAAATACCCTATCAAAACCTCAAAACCAGTCGCAAGTCTGTGTAATTTTTGACTAACTTTTCTCGCAGAAGAAATTTGTATATTACGTCCACGTCTAACTAAATCAGACTCACTCACAGACAAATGCTCCTCTAAAACATCTAATAATTCACACTGAAATGCAGCACAAACTAAAGAGGTGTTAATTTTGTGCATCTTAGCTAGTTTTGAAGTTAAAAAGATGATTTTCTCTCTAACAAAAACCTCATATACAGCATCACCAAGATGCGCATAGCCTTTTAAACTAACTGTTTCCATAAAAAAAGTATAAGTTATAGCAAAAAGTTTGTAAAGAAAATGAAACAATATATAAAGTAATTTTGACACTAACAAAAATAATATTATATAGAAAATATGAACAATATGATTAACCCAGCAAACTACTACAACCCGTTTGCAAAATACAATTACATAAGCAAAACAAGAGGTATTTATATTCCTAGAAATATAGAACCCCTGGTAAAGTCTAATGGTACACAAGAAAAATCAACAAGTATCTATAGCGAAAACTATGATGCAGAAAGTGATATTATTGCAGCGTTAAACAGAGACACTCAAAACAAAAGTTCAAACAGTGTTTTATACAAATTTATAAACAAATTTATTAACTAAAAAGTAAATACATCCAAGAAAAAATTGTAACAATAAACAAAGTACACGAACGAATTTTGACAAGGTAAAATTGAGTCGTAGACAAAATGAGTGAACCCACCTACAGAGTAAGAGTGCCTCTTATTGGCATAAAGAAGACCTTTTGCCCAAAACCAAAAATTTCAGCAAAAGACATTAAAGGTGAGTAATCGATGACTACATTGAGGAGATTTCGGACGTACTTAAGACCTTAAGTAAAGATAATGAGCCGACTATGCAGAGATATATAGGCGAAACCATCTGAAAAAGCTCGAACAATTGAAAAGCTAGAACATAAAAAGATATTTTTAGCATGCTCATAAGCCAAAACCAATAAGCGTATTAAATCATTGATATACAATGTTTTACAGGAAAAAGCAAAAAGACTTGCATTTTCATAATAGATATGTATAATAAAGTTATTAAGAATTGTTCTTAATAACAATTCTTAATAATAAAATAAGCGGTATGGAAACAATAAAATAGTACGTACTGCAACACGAGATTATGGTAAAGGATGTTAAAAAGAAAGAGGTTAATGATGGCAAAATTTGTATGTTCAGTATGTGGACACGTACACGAAGGTGAAACTGCTCCAGAAAAATGTCCATTGTGCGGTGTTCCAGCTGAAAAATTTAATAAAATGGAAGAAG
>JAZSES010000288.1:0-6827 GCA_045531805.1 Candidatus Limenecus sp.
ATGCATCCATCCCTTCAGGCGGCAAAACATTATCAAACTCTGGTAAAGAAGGAAGTTCAGGTAAGTCATCCGCAAACACTTTGTCAATTTGAAAAACAAAACTAAACAAAATGATTACAATTAAAAACTTATTCCTGAACTTCTTTAAACTATTATTCATATTTTCATTTTAAATTAATGGATATAATTCGTAATCCTTAGAAAATACGAAAATTATATAATTGCACAATCTAACAATTATATTCTGTTGTGCCAAACGCCACCATTTCTATTTGCGATACCGTCATAGCAAGACCAAAATCTAAAAATACCTGTCAAGCCTAACAAAGCGTGAGTCACAACTTTGTCTGTTTTTTGGTCATTAACAATTTGACCGATACCTGGCCAAATAATCAAAGAAGCCAAACCACCAGCAATAGATTTACCAGTAACCTGACCATCAACACCATGAGTACCTGCAAGTGCAGCAGGAACAGATGCGAACATCATACCAGCCAATAAACACAAAGAAATAATCTTTTTCATAGTAAATTCCTCCTTCTTGTTTAATTAATATAATTTTATTTTTTTTAAATTGCAATAGCAAAAAAAAATATGTTTACGTTTTATATGAGCATGGACATGAAAATATCTGCGGCATGCCCTACGTCTTATGGGAAAGAGAAGTATTTCACAAAAACACGGGAAGTCTCGCACGCAAAAACATCTGCATACCACAATAATAATTTCGCAATGTTCGATACAAATCAAGCAATGCTAAATAAGTTATTGCTAAACAAAATTTCATTCAAAGGATATTACGGTGACCCCCAACCACTAAAAAAACTCTTTTGGATTGCAACAAATCGCAATGATATTTACGAAGACAACTGGACAAAAGAACATATTTACCAAGTTGGCAGAAAAAAATGGGTAAATGCGCATCCTGCTGAACTTTTAAAAAGAACGCCTGAGCAAGTAATTCAATCACTTTGTACTATTACAAAGCCTGACATGCAATACCCTGGAATTCCGCCATATATTCCATCTCCAGATTTTGGTCACAAATGGGGAAGAAGAGCAAATTATATTGAAATCAATCCTAGAGTAATAGCAAAATACGATGGATACAGAGCAACAGAAGGTTTGCTAAACACAATGAAGTTACTCCCAGCAATACCAACTTCGCCAGACTCTTTTGCAAACTGTATAGTTCTTTCGCAGTTATATCCATCACTAGGAGGAGATGGCTACAAAGATGCACAATCCCTATATTGTGCAGACCTACACAGAGGTATAAGTCAAACATTGACCTGCGATGGACTTGTTGGCAAGATGGGTGCAGATGAACAAGTAAAAGCATTCAACGACATGGCACACCTTTTGGGCTTCAAAACTGCATTTAGAATGCCTCTTTCGGATGGTCAATTGCGAGTTCACGGCAATCAATTCAAATGGGATGAACATGAAAAAGCATACATAGACGCTTGTTGCTGGGGAATAGATTTAGGCTTCGATGCAATATATTTTGATAGCGCAAAACATATCACAAACAGAGATGGATATTGTGGTGTTGGAAACCTACCAAACAAAGAACAAATGGCATACATGCTCTATGAAATTAGAAACAAAACAGGTAGACATGATATAGCATTTGTTGGAGAAAAGTGTTACAACGACCAGATTTATAAAGAAATGGGCTTTACAGCAGGCACTGACTGGGGCGTGGCTGACGATTTTTATAGCGTACGCTGGGAATCAGAGTTACAAAGAAATTCAGACGAATATGCCGCAGGTCCAGAGGTTTCAAACGATAACGATAATGGCGGAGCTAGTTTTGAAACAAGGCTAAATAGATTAAACTCTTGTTTATATGGTTATCACAATATTGGCGAAAAACTACCATCTTACATGCAAATGCACGATATATTCCCATTGTCACCCTACACAAATACTCACGATTTAATGCTAGCACCAAAACAAATGTCAGGTTCAAATGCTTGGACAGAATGTGAAAGACATTATGACGGCGTGTTTAATACTTCGACAGAAGCAAATAATTATAGAAATAGAGTTTATCACATTTTTGAAAGCGTAATCCGCACTCACGGTTAAGCATTAACGCAATCATTAATGCAACAATTATTCATAACGTAAAGCATCTATAGGATTGAGCAAAGATGCTTTGTATGCAGGATAATAACCAAACAATATACCAACTAACCCAGAAAATCCAAATGACATTAAAATTGGACCAGAGGTTATAACAACCGCCATACTAGACAACAAGCCTATCAGCTTTGCTCCCAAAATACCAATCACAACCCCAAGTAAACCACCAATCAGTGATAATAAAAGAGCCTCAACCAAAAACTGAATTCTTATATCCATAGCTTTTGCTCCAATTGCCATACGAATACCAATTTCCTTTGTTCTTTCTGTAACAGAAACAAGCATAATATTCATAATACCAATCCCACCTACAAGCAACGATACAGACGCAATTGCACCTAAAAACAAAGCCATTGTATTTGATGTTTGTTTTGCGGTTTCTAGCATTTGGGTAAAATTCCTGATAGTAAAATCATCATCCTTATTTTTACCAAGATTATGACGTTCTCGCAAAAGTTCAGCTATTTCTACTTGAGCAGAATCCAAACTATTTTCGTCAATAGCCTGTACACTTATATTTTTAACCATACCTGGAAAATCAGTACCAAAAAGTTTTTTTTGCGCAGTCGTTATTGGGATAAGCACTGTATCATCTTGATCTTGTCCCATACCATTTTGACCTTTTGACTTTAATGTACCAATAACCTTAAATGGCATACCGCCAATTCTTATAGTTTTATTCAATGGTTCCATATCACCAAACAAATTTGTTGTAACAGTTGACCCTAACACCGCAACTTTTGTTGTATTTTTTATATCTTCTAGAGATATACCTCTACCTTCTTCAATTTCCCACAACCTAATCGGCATAAATCCAGGGGTAATACCATTCACACTTGTAGACCAATTTTGATTAGAGTAAACAAGTTGCTGAACCTGCCCAACTGTAGGAGCGACTTCCGCAACAGAAGGACAATATTTTAATATTGCATCAGCATCTTTAATTGTGAGAGTAGGTTGCGTACCACTTCCCATTCTAACACCACTTGAAGTAGTTGAACCAGACATCACCATCAAAAGATTAGACCCCATTGATGCAATATCTTTGTTAATACGTTGTTTTGCCCCCTCACCAATAGAAAGCATTATAATGACGGCACTAACACCTATGATAATACCTAGACTTGTCAAAATTGAACGCATTTTGTTTACTTTTAGTGAGCGCAGAGAAATTTTAAAAGTTGATGCAAAATCAATCACAATAATCCCTCCATATTCACTTTATCAATTTTATCCAGCCCTTTTTGTTGTTCATTAATTGTATCGGAAATAATATTACCGTCCTGAAAACGAACAATACGTTTGCAATACTCTGCAATATCAGGTTCGTGAGTAACCAATATAATTGTTTTGCCTGAAATTGCATTCAATTTTACAAAAAATTCCATTACATCAATAGAAGTTTTTGTATCCAAATTCCCTGTTGGTTCATCAGCAAGAATTATCGGCGCATCGTTTACAATTGCCCTTGCAATTGCTACACGCTGTTGCTGTCCACCTGACATCTGGTTTGGCAAATGTTGTTCCCTCGCCTCTAAACCAACTATCTTCAACGCAGCTTTTGCACGTTTTATGCGTTCCTCTTGAGGTATCCCCTTATAAATCATTGGCATTTCAACATTTTCGATAGCAGATGTTCGTGAAATTAGATTAAAACCTTGGAACACAAATCCCAATTTAAGATTTCTTATTTCAGAAAGCTCATCCATGCTCATTTGGGCAACATCAATGCCATCTAAAAAATATGATCCAGAAGTTGGCTTGTCAAGACAACCAAGCATATTCATAAATGTAGACTTACCAGAACCTGACGCCCCCATAATTGCAACAAATTCACCGTTTTCTACATTTAGTGAAACACTATTTAATGCATTAAATGAAGTTTCACCAGTTGAATAAGTTTTTACTAAGTCTTTAATTTCAATTAACGCCATTTTTAGAACATTCTCATTGGTCTACCAGTTTGTGTTTTTTTCTTGGAAGAACTTTTGCTTTTAATAATTACTTTGTCATTTTCTTGCAACTCTGCAGATATAATTTCGGTTTTTTCACTGTCTTTTGCGCCAAGTTGGATACTTATTCTTTGAGGTTTATTATCTTTTAAAATCCAGATACCTTGTTCTTTATACTTTTTACCACCAGTAATTTCAGTCGGTGTAAATTTCAAAGCTTCAGTAGGAATACAAATTACATTTTCACTTTTGTTTGTAATTATAGAAACATTTGCAGTCATACCTGGAATCATTTTTTGTTCCTGATTATCAACATCAACAATTACAGTATATGTAACAACATTTGAAACAGTAGTAGGGGCAATACGAACCTCTGTAACTTTACCGTGAAAAACAGAATCCGCATAGCCATCTAAAGTATATTCAACTTCTTGATCTTTTTTTATCTTGCCAATATCAGCTTCTGAAACATTAACCTCAATTTGCATATTGGTTAGGTCTTGTGCAACTTGAAACAATGTAGGCGTCTGGAAACTTGCGGCAACAGTTTGACCAACATCAACAGCTCTAGACACCACAATTCCATCTACAGGTGAAATAATTTTTGTATATTTTAAGTTTGTTAAATTGTTATTTAATGTTGCTTGAGCTTGATTAATAGAACCTTGTGCTGCAGCAACTTGAGCCAAGTCTGATTTATAAGTGGCTTCTGCCAAATCAACTTCACTTTTGGCAACATAGTTTTTAGTATAAAGTTTTTTGTAACGTTCATAGTTTTTCTTGTCATACGCCAACATTGCCTCTATTTTAGCTTTGTTAGAACGAGCTGCAATTAAGTCACCACGAGCTTTATCAACTTGCGCCTGAAACAAAGATGGGTCGATTTGCGCCAAAAGTTGTCCTTTTGTAACTTTAGAATTATAGTCCACATAAATCTCTTTTATCATGCCTGAAACTTGTGAACCAATATCAACGGTATTAACAGGGTTTACAGTCCCAGAAGCTTCTACAACTTCCACAATAGTATCCTTCTTTGCTGGTACAGTAACATAACTAGAACGTTTGGTTTTATTAAGAAAAACACTAACACCACAAAGCAAAACAACCATAACTATTAATATTAAAACTATAACGATTTTATTTTTCATCGTACCCCCATAGATTTTTGGAATTGTTCTTTCGCAACATTATAATCGAACACGGCCTGTACCAAAGCCAATTGAGCATTATTATAATTTGTTTGAGCTTGTTGCAACTCAATAAAATTGCCCAATCCTACAGTATAACGGCCATCAGCCAACTCAAAGTTTTCAAGCGTTTGTTGAACCTTTTGAGCCATCAGTGGAATTTTTCGTTGTAAAACAACCATATTGGTGTAATTTGTTTTTACTTCAAAAAAGATATTTTTCTTGGCTAACTCAGTATTTTCTTTTGCCATTTTTAAGTAAGATTTCCCTTGAGAAACATTATGTTTAATACTCATAAAGTTTATTGTAGGCAAATCAACGTATGCCCCAATATTAAAACCAGTGTTTGAAACATCACTATTTTTTCTAAAATTATACCCTGCACTAGCACTCACAACAGGAGCATAATTTCTTTTTATCGCTTTTAAAGATTCTTCTTGGACTTTTTCAACCATAAGTAAAGATTTTAAATCTGGTCGATTTTCGTACGCTTTTGCAATAGCTTCTTCAGCAGGCAAGATTAATGGCTTAAATTTATAATCTTGAAATATATCTTGCTTTTCAATACCAGAAGTCAAAAATGCTGCCTGTTCAACATCTTGATTATTATCTTTAGGTTTATAATTTACATTAACTTCATTTGTGGATAATTTAGGTTTTTGAAAATTAAAACTTTCAGTATTTTTCAAAGAGTAATTTGGAGCTTCAGGGAAATACATTGCATTATTCAAATTAATAATAGCTTTTTCGTACTCTCCTTGAGCATTCACCAGTGAAATTTCAGCATCAGTTAAATAAACATGAGCATTTACAACATCAATTTTAGACTTTAATCCTTCTTCAAAAAGAGCTTTTGTTCTTTCATAATTTAATTTATTTATTCTAACAGAACGTTCATATACATCTTGATTGGCAAGTGCAGCCAAAGCATCAAAATAAGCCATTTTAACTCTGTACACAGTATTAAGAACAGTATTTTCTAAATCGTAGCCTACCGACTCTTTATTATATTTCTGCATATTAATTCTGGCTGTTGTTTTACCAAAATTCCAAATCAATTGGTTTACACCAAGGTTCAATTGGTAATAAGTATTGTTGGAAGACGTACTCCCACCTTGGTTGTAAAATCCACCACCACGCCCGGAGTTTTTATTATGCTGAGAAGTTAGACCAGTGCCAGCCGTAAGGTTAGGAAAATAATCAGACTTAGCCAACCCAACTTGAGAATCAGCAATATCTTTTTGAGTAGTTGATATTTTGATATTAGGATCATTTTTTAGTGCAATATTTACACAATCATCTATTGAATACTCAATCTGACCATTCAAAACTTTTGGCTTTTCAACAACAGTTTTCTCAGTTTGTTTTTTATTCTTATCTTTTCTTAAAAAAATAGAAAAACCTTTTGCATCACAACCAGAACTGTTTGCCAATACAAAAAACAAAATAAGGGATGAGCATATTATTTTTTTATAAAATATTTTTTTCAACATTGATTGCCTCTGATATATATAACGATATTATATTAAATTTGTTC
>JAZSES010000103.1:0-3501 GCA_045531805.1 Candidatus Limenecus sp.
CTCTTGTCTTCCTAAGACCGCTTGGCCTCCGACTTTACTATGAAAATGATTAAAGCTATGCTAGCTTCTACAGTTGTTGTTGCAGCTGCTACATCAATGGCTTATGCTGCTGACTGTGCCGCAACACAAAAATTTGAAGCATACGCACATCCGACAATGTTCGGTTCACAAGCACAAGTTACTAACTCTGCTGATGCTGCATACATCACAGGTGGTAAAATTGCAAAATCAGCAAACAAAATCGGTGTTGCAAACAAAGACCAAGTTCTTGTTGATTCTTGGGTAAAAGACGTTATGTCTTTAATTAAAACAAACCAAACAAGTACAACTGTATTCAATGAAAAAATGCCTGTACTTCGTTCAGAATTAGCTGTTATTTTGGCTGAAGGTTTTGATCTTAGAAACACAACAGCAGTTAAAAAATATACAGACGTAACTGAATCATACTGGGCAACAAAATGGATTTACGGAGCATTAAATGCTGGTGTTATGATTGGTTATCCAGACAAAACATTCCGTCCAGACCAACCTGTAACAAAAGCAGAGGTTTTTGCTACAATTGCTCAACTTATTGATGTTCCAATGGACAGAAGTTTAGTAGTTCCACCTTTCAAAGGTAAAGCTATTGACTTTATTCCAAAATGGGCTATCGTTCCAACAAAAGAAGTTATTGCTTCTGAATTACTAGAGGCTGTTCCATACCCAGAAAAAGTTAATTCTGATGAATACCTATCAAAAGAACAAGTAGCTTACTTGGTAGGCACATTGAAACAAAACTGGGCAACAAAAAATACAATCGGTAAAGATAGCAATGCTCCTGATTGCGTAAAAAATTATGCTCCTACAGTATTAAACATCAAACTAGCTGATAGACTTTCTGCTAGACACTCAAATGTAGGTGATAAATTCACAGCAAAAACAACAAAAGATGCGACAATTAATGGTACAGCATTCCCAGCTGGCTCACAAGTTAAAGGCGAAATCATTGAAGTTGTTAGACCTGGTGTTGACAATCCTGGATACATCAAAGTTAAATTCAATGAAATCAAAAACGGCGACTGCTCTGTAGAATTCCCTAAAAATATTTCACAAGCACAAGCTGATGCACTTAAAAATCCAAACTTCATCGCAAGACTATTTGGTTTCCCACTCAGCGGAGCAGGTAGAGTAGTTGGTGTTGTAGGCAGAGGTGGTGCTGGTATTGTTAATGTAGCTGGTAATGGCTTAGAACAATTAGGAGACAACCTTTCTAACGTATTTGTTGATACATTATCATTACAACCAGTTGCTGGCTTGAAAAACATCGGAAATGCATTCGTTACTGTTGGCAAAGGTGTATTCGACATCAGCAAAATCGTTGTAAGCGGAACATTCGGTATTCTTTATGAAGTAACTGATGAAATCAGATATCTAATCGTTCCATCTTACTCAAATTCTTCAAGCCTTAACCCAGGTGAAGAATTGACAATTGTATTCTAATTTTTGTTAGATATAAAGTCAAAAGGGTGAAGCCAAAAAAGGCTTCACTCTTTTTTTTTTATACCCAACTGTACAAAGAAAAATGTCTTAACAATCAATTGACTTAAATGTTTTTATATCGACAATTGTAATAATAATTCAATTTAAAATAGAGATTATATATGCTAAAAAAAATAATTGCCTCAATATTAATACTAACGTTGATATCAACATATAGCGAAGTTTCTTTTGCAAATACAAACGAGGTATCAATAGAAAAAACTGAAGAACTCAGTTATGAAAAACTTGTACCCAAAAAGCTTGAAACATCAATAAAAAATGCAATATCAAATATTTATGGAAAAGAGCAAATTGAAACAATTTACCCAAAAATTGAGCAATTAATAAAAAAAGCAAAATTTGAAAGAAATCCTGCACTTATAGAAGAAGACATAAAAAGAAATTCAGATTGGTACAAAGACGAAGTTGTTTATATGTTTTATCCTGACCAATTCGGAGTTGACGAATCCGGCAAACCCGCTACATTCAAAACACTAATTGGAATGCTAGACTATTTAAATATTTTAGGGGTTACTACTATATACATACTCCCATTTGCCGATTCACCAATGGGAGATTCAGGTTTTGACGTAAAAGACCCCAAAAATATAAGAAAAGACCTTGGTGGAATGGAAGAGTTTAGAGAGTTCTTGACGGCAGCTAGAGCAAAAGGTTTTAAAATCAAAGCAGACCTTATCCTAAACCATTTTTCAGAACAACATGAATGGTTCCAACAGGCACTAAATGGCGATACAGAAAAACTTAATTACTTTATTGTAAAAGAAGAAATGCCTGAATTCAGAAAATATAAAGATGACAAACTTGGATACATGGTTGAATATAAAGAAAAAGATGGTACTCTAACAAAACGAAGACTTATCTTCCCAGAAATTTCAGACAATCACTACAGAAAAGTCACAATAAAAAATAAAGACTATTATCTATATCACACATTTTACCCTTTTCAACTAGATGTAAATTGGGAAAATCCAGAGGTGTTGTATTATATGCTTGATACAATTGCATTTTGGGCAAACCTAGGAATCGATATTTTTAGAATGGATGCAATACCATACTATATAAAAGAAGAAGGAACAAATGCAGAAAATTTACCCAAAACACACTATATAATCCAGCTAATTAGTGCCTACTTGCAAACGATTGCACCTCGTTCCGTAATACAAGCTGAAGCTTGCCAACAACCAAAAAAAATACTGCCTTACTTTGGCACAGATAGAAAAGTTGCGCACACAATAAATAACAATCTAAAAGAAATAACAAGAACAGATGAAGTACAAATTTGTTACCATTTTCCATATATGCCAGCGATTTGGGCATCATTAATAACAGCTGATAATACGTATTTTTGGAAAGCTTACAGAAACACACCCAAAACACCAGATTCAGCAGCTTGGGCAATGTTTTTAAGAGTTCATGATGAACTGACTCTAGAAATGGTCAACGAAAAAACAAGAGAATTATTATATGACGGACTAGCCCCAAAAGGAGCAACATTTAGAAAAGGGTACGGAGTTAGCGGAAGACTAGCAAGCTTTTTGGATAGCAACCCAGATAGAATTGGGATGGCATTTTCTATACTACTATCTCTCCCTGGAGTTCCAATAATATATTATGGAGATGAAATTGGTGCAAAAAACAATTATGCAAATGCAAAAGAAACAGCAAAACAAAGAGAAGAAAAACAAAAGTCCAATAAAAAAAATGAAGTCAAAATGCTAAGTTACTTTGATAGCAGAGATATAAACAGAGGTCCAATCAAACAAAAAGTCTTTTATGATGCATTAAAAAACAAAGATAGTTACAATCACAAAGTATTTGAAAGAATACAAAAACTTATCAGGGTGAGAAAACAAAATCCAGTAATCACAAGAGGCTCATTTACAGAACTTAAAACTGAAGAACAAGAAGTATTTGCGTACGTTAGAGCAACAGACGAAGAACGAGTTGTTGTAATAAATAATC
>JAZSES010000031.1:0-5161 GCA_045531805.1 Candidatus Limenecus sp.
AGAAAATTTACTGTAAGAGTATTCAGAGATGGTAAAATAACAGTACCAGACATTGAAGGTGATGATTTACAAAAGCAAGCAGTTGAATGGATACAAAAACAAACTGAATTAAATTAATAAAAATAGAGTTAAACAGTGCGCTATTTGTATTTATTAGCGCACTGTTTAAATAAAAACTAGATAGGGAGAAAATAAAATGCAAAATAAACAACTTGCTGACATTGGGGTATTTGGTGGTTCAGGATTTTATAAATTTTTAGAAAATATTGAAGAAGTAAAGGTGGAAACACCATATGGTTCACCATCAGATAGTGTATTTATCGGCGAAATTGGCGCACATAAAGTAGCATTTATGCCTAGACACGGTCGCACACATACAATTCCACCACACCTAATCAACTACAGAGCAAATGTTTGGGCGATGAAATCAATAGGTTGCACAAGAGTAATTTCACCTTGTGCAGCAGGTAGCTTACAAAAAAGAGTTGAACCAGGACACTTTGTAATTTGTGATCAGTTTGTAGATTGGACAGACAGCAGAAAATCAACATTTTTTGACGGTCCAATTGTTACACACGTTAGCGCGGCAAACCCATATTGTCCAGAAATGAGACAACTAGCTATTGAAACAGCTAAAGACTTGGGTATTACTGTACATGAAACAGGCACAGTAGTAGTAATCAATGGTCCAAGATTTTCAACTACAGCAGAATCTAAATTCTTTACTTCACAAGGCTGGGAAGTTATAAACATGACACAATTCCCAGAAGCATACTTAGTGAAAGAAATGGATATGTGCCCATTGAATATTTCATTAATTACAGACTATGATGCAGGCCTAGTTGGAGAAGTACCGCCTGTTCAACACGCTGAAGTAATCAAAGTATTCAATGACAACAATGAAAAATTAAAATCACTATTATTTAATTTAATCAAAAAAATCCCAGCTGACAGAGCAGCTTGCGAATGTGCAAATACAATTAAAGGTTCTAGAGTATAACATTAAAAGGAGCAGACAAAGTGCAAATATCCACTATAATAAATAATTTCTTTGAAATATATTTATGGATTATTTTGGTTAGAATATTTTTGACGTGGATACCACAAATCGACTGGTCTGCTCCATTTTTTAGAGCTTTGACCATAATAGCAGATATAGTACTTGAACCTTTCAGAAAGATTATTCCACCTATAAGCGGAGTAGATCTTTCTCCAATAATAGCACTCGTGATATTACGGTTTGTACAAACTGCTATAATCCGAGTACTTGTAATGCTAGGCTTATAGTATTTACACCATAAGATGGATGTAAATAAATGTTAATATAATTTAAAATGTAGAGTTAAAGATAGCAAAAAATTTTGTGCGGGGTTTTAAAACAATAAACAAGCATTTTGCGTGTCTTAAATTTGTGTAACAAAGAGAGAAAATAGGAGAAGAGCCAAAGTGGTAGATAATCGCTCAGCTGGATTTTTCGGAATCGGTGGCAGCTTTAATTTTAAAAGCGGCGACATATCTGGCACTGCAGCAAAAAGCCAAGATGATCGCCAAAGCCCTGGCATGGAATACTTCCAGCAAGGTGAATTCGAAGAAGGCGTCGATTTTAATAGTTCTCATTTTGTTGATAGGAGCGCACAGCTAAATGCAACACTTGATTCACTAGCAATGATGAATGTTGCTCACATAATAAACAAAAATAAACTTGAAAAACAAAAACTAGAAGAATCATTTGAACAAAGTACGGAAGTAAAAAAAGAAAAAAAAGAGCTCGAATCTAAAATTCCACTTTGGGAAGATTACAAAGATGAAAATGATGATTTCTTTTATATAGATTAATTTTTGTTTTTAATATACATTAATAGTATGTCTGTATTTTTAGATAAAGCAAAAATAAAAATTCTTTCAGGGCGTGGTGGTAATGGCGCCGTTGCTTGGCGTAGAGAAAAATATGTCGATAAAGGTGGCCCAGCTGGTGGTGACGGTGGTAGAGGTGGCGATGTCTATTTTGTAGCAGATGCTGATATGACAACACTAATGGATTTTCAGTTTCAGTCCATCTTTAAAGCTGAAAATGGTGAAAATGGAAGACCTAAATCCCAACACGGCAAAGGTGGAAAAGATTTGTATATAAAAGTTCCACTTGGTACAGTAGTTAAAGACCCTGAATACGACAAAATAATTGCAGATTTAACACAAGATGAACAAACAGTCTTAGTAGCCAAAGGTGGACGAGGTGGTCGAGGCAATTGTAGATTTGCAACATCACAAAAAAGAGCACCACAATTTTGTGAGCCAGGGGAGCCAGGTATTGAAAGAGAATTGGAACTAGAGTTAAAACTTATCGCCGATGTTGGATTACTAGGAATGCCAAATGCTGGCAAATCTACACTAATTAGTGTTATCAGCTCTGCAAAACCCAAAATTGCAGATTATCCATTCACGACGTTAGTTCCTCATCTAGGCGTTGTAAAAAAACAAAGTGGCGATGGCTATGTTGTTGCAGATATTCCTGGACTAATAGAAGGGGCTAGTGAAGGCACTGGATTGGGACACGAATTTTTGCGTCATGTAGAAAGATGCAGATTTTTAATCCACGTTGTTGATATTTCTCAAGAAAATCCTATTGAAAATTATAAAAAAATCAATGAAGAACTCAGAAAACATTCTGAAAGATTAGCAAACTTATATCAAATAATTGCACTAAATAAGATTGATTCAGTATTTGAAGATGAACTAGAAGATTTCTTAAGACAATTCAAAGAATTTTCACCTGATGTATTCTTAATTTCTGCAGCAACAAAACAAAATATAAAACAATTTTTGGATTTTGTCTCACAAAAAGTTGATGAAATACCAAAGCCTGAATTCAACATAGATATCGAAGAAGACCTAGCGGCATTTGACAATGATGATAGCGATTATGCTGTATACAAAATAGACAAAACAACATACGCTGTTGAAGGTGGAAAACTCCTTAGACTAGCAAATGTTACAGATACAAGAAACATTGATCAGTTATACCGTTTTCAAAACATTCTCTCAGCTATGAATGTATATAAAGCACTAAAAGAAGCTGGTATAAAAGACGGCGATATTGTAAAAATTGGTCACATTGAATTTGAGTATTATGACTAATTTAACTCAGCATTAGCTAGATGTTTCTGCGTATCTATCAATTTATGTAGAATCTTCTTTGCTTCATCTAACTGGGGATCATTATTCTTCAAAAAATCATTCTCAGTATAAGCAACTTCGTAATCAGGCGAAATACCTTTTTTGTTAATATCATACCCTTTGGGCGTCAAATATTTGGCAATAGTTAAATTCATACCTGTTTCATTAGGCAGAGGATAAATTTTTTGAATCATACCTTTACCAAAAGTTCGTTTACCAACAAGTATAGCCTTTTTATTATCTTTCAAAGCACCACTAAGAATTTCAGAAGCACTAGCTGTACCTTCATCTATTAAAATAACAACAGGTTTATTTATAGCATACTGTTTACTTTGCGCATCGATAACAGCCATCTGTTTTTCTCTATCTACAACACTAACAATATGCCCTTGAGTAAGAAACATATCTGCAATAACAATTGCATTAGGTAATAAACCACCAGTATTACCACGCAAGTCGAGAATTAGTCCCAAACACTCCTTTGTTTTATCCAATGCATCAACAAATTCGGTAGTCATATCAGAACTAATAAAACTAACTATCTGAATATAACCTATGTTTTTATCAACAATATCAGCTTTAATATTTTTAATTTTTATTTCTTCTCTATTAACAGTCATGAACATTTTTTGTTTTTTGCGTAACAATTCAATAGCAACAGACGTCCCTAACTCGCCTCTTATTAATGCAGCAACATCACTGACATCTTTACCACTAACATCAACACCGCCTGCTTTTAGAATTATGTCGCCAGCTTTAATACCAGCTTTTGAAGCTGGTGTACCATCCACAACACTAATAATTAAAACTTTCCCATCAACAGACATTATATTAACACCAATACCAACAATTTTTGCATCAATATTAACGTTTTGTTCTGCAAACTCTTCTTTACTCAAAAAACGAGAATAAGGATCATCAAGACTAGCTAACATAGAATTTATTGCAACATATGCATCTTCTTCAGTTTTTATTTGGTCAATATAGTGTTCACTCCAACGAGACCAATTTTGCCCATTTAATGTTGCATCAAAATACTTAGTTTTAATTAAACGCCAAGTTTTTAGAAATAATCTTTTAGGTTCTGTTGCTTGTCTATTGATAAGCGAACCTGTATCCAGCTTAGGTTTAGTCAATTCAGAACCTTGCGTAAACAAAAAATTGTACAACGCTATGCTAACCAAAAACACTATTGTTATGTAGGAAAACTTTTTTAACATATAATTCTACCCTGTATAAATTTATCCCTAAAACGATATTTAATCAATCATACTATTGTTTAAAATAAATGATTATTTACCACAGGGTAAAAGTCTATAACCTCCACCATAAATAGTTTCAATATACTCTTTTCCATTAGCAATTTTCTTTAATTTTGTTCTTAAATGACGGATATGAACTCTGATAGTTTCAACATCATCACCTGGCGCATACCCCCAAATATCTTGCAAAATTTTTGCAGAAGAAACCATGCAGGCATGGTTTTGAACTAATAAATTTAAAATATCGAATTCAATTGGAGTAAGTTTTACAACTTGATCTACTATTTTCACAGAATAAATCTCTGGCAATAAAGTTATATCACCAACAGTAAGAATTTCTTTTGTAGCTAAAGATTCAGGTATCGCATTTGACCTTTTTAATAAAGCACGAACACGTACTTTTAACTCTTCCATTTCAAAAGGTTTAACAAGATAATCATCAACACCAATATCAAACCCTTTTACCTTATCAGCTATCTGCCCCAACGCAGTAAGCATTAGAATAGGAATATCTTTGGTTTGTGAATTTTCTCTAACCCGCTTTGCAACAGTATACCCGTCAACATCTGGCATCATGACATCCAAAATAATTAAGTCAGGCATTTCCTGTTTAGCAAGGGTAAAGCCCTGTATGCCGTCTTTTGCCGTAATAGTATCATAACCAAATAACTCTAAATTAATTTTTATTAACTCATTGATTGCATCGTCGTCATCAACAACTAAAA
>JAZSES010000104.1:0-3783 GCA_045531805.1 Candidatus Limenecus sp.
AAACAAAGACAAAATCATATACAATGCCAGAGCATATACTTCTAGCATTAATTATGATTGCAGAACAAGCTGAGCCTGCAATTCAAGAAAATTTAAAAAAATACAATGTTGATACGGAAAAAATGAAGCAAACATTGTTAAAGCTTGTAGAAAAAAATCAAAAAAAAGGTGATTACCACCCAGAACTTGTAAAAAAGACTGATAAAAGTGAATATTCAACAGTACAATCACTATTCAAAGATGGAGATGCTAAAGATATCTTGGATAGAGCAGTTGCAAAGCTCACAGCTTCACATTATGAAATATTAGGGACAGAGCAAATTGTTCAATCTATATTGGAGGACACAAATTCAGACATAACAAAATTACTAAATGATTCTGGGATAAATTTAGAAAGCTATAGCAATAAGCTTCAAGAAGTCTCATCTCGACAAGCCGAGTTTGAAGAAAAGCAAATAATATTTACACCAAATGCTTTCAAAACAATGTTGCTTGCATTTGAAACCGCAAAAGAATTGGGTTCTGCAACAATAAAACCTGAACATATTATTCTAGGAGTTCTTAAAGCAAAAAGTGGTATTGCTTACAACATATTTAAAGAATTACAGATAGAAGACAATTCACTAGCTCACAAAATTATCAAGCCAATTGAAAAACAGATGCCAGAAACATTAACTATTTTGCGTTTGGCAAAACGAGAGGCTCAAAGTATGAATAGAAATATTGTTGGTAGTGAATTTATTTTGCTTGGTATTCTTGGTGAAGCAGCTGGTATTGGTGCTAGAGTGCTTTCTCAACTAGGAGTAACCTTAAAGGATGCAAGAGTAGAAGTCGAGAAAATTTTAGGCTATGGTAATAATTATAAATTTGGCGAAATAACATTTTCGGATAGAACAAAAAAAATATTAGAACTCGCTTGGGAAAAAGCACAAAAACACAATAAAACTAAAATTGCTTCAGAAAATTTGCTTTGGGCAATTACTCAAACACAAAACTCTGTAGCGATGCATGTTTTGGCAAATTTGGGTGTTGATGTTCTTGAAATTAAACAAGGTATTTTAAAAGAACTTGATGAACTAAAAAAAACTGAACAACTATAATCTAATATCACAATTATTTTAGATATCTCTTTATTTTACAAAATAATATTATCCAAATTAGTACAAAAAATTGTCTAATTGTGTATAAAAGTATGCAATTGAGCATGCTCTAATTTGTAATAAAGAAAGTCTTTTTTCGTTTTTTCAAAAAAGCATTTTAAATATTACAAAATGTAAAAATGAATTTATATTGAAAAAGCTATGGTAGACTTAATTATAGGGATTGGCTCAAAAATTAGTGTGTTTGTACTAGCAAAAATTTTTTTGAGGAGCCTTATATAAATAGGAATTACATGCAATTCAAGGGATTTTATGGTTACTGTGTCAAATTTATTAGGGAACTACCCTCAGGTATCATCGCATAGGCGCATCACAGCACAAAACAACTTTAAAGCGGATAAAAAAGAGAGTAAAGAAGAAAAAAACGTAAATCATAACTTAAAGTATTACAAAACGATTAAGGAAGATGAGTTAGTAGAAAAAAATACTCTTGGTAAACGGATTGCGCTTAATATCAAAAAAACAATGGATATTCCTTTCTTGCATTTTCCTAGAGGATTAGGCGGTGCTCCCAGTTTTACATTCTTTGAATTCCTACAAACTGCAAAATTCCCATTCTATGTAGGTGGTCCTGTTCTTGCTGCTCTATTTTATGCGGGTGTAAAAAAAGATAACATGAAAGCAGCAGGTGCAGCACAAAAAGTAGCTAAACATATGGCGTTAGGTGTTGGCTTGTATTACGTAGGTGCAGGTCTTGCTAGATTTATTATTAACAAAACAGTTAAAGCTGCTAGAGGTTTTGATTTAAACCAACCTTATGCCAAAGCGGTACCTGGTGGTGTGAACTTGACAGGTGCATTCAAAAAATCAGTGGAATTCCATAAGGCATATGAAAGTGCAGATTTTACAAGATGGGATTTGTTATATGACAAAGAGAAGAAAAATGCTAACGAAATAAATAGAAGATATCTAGAAATAGCGCCAAAATATGGCATAAAAAAAGAAACAAACGACGTAGATTCCACACTAAAACCATTAATGAAAAAGACTATCATTATGGCAAGGGCTTGGCAGTATGCATTGACAGCATTTTATGTAACACTCGGGATTGGAATGGCGAATCAAAAGGTTTGGGAAAAAGCACCTGTGGGTGGTTTTAAGCATTTGTTAAAAGACGGTATTTTAAACAAACAATTAGACAAACAAAGTAGATTACATAATGCAAAATTATTGGTATACGACAATATCATAAAACCATTTGGTGAGAGCTTTGTTCAGTTCTGGAAAGGAACAAATAAAGCTACGTCAATTGCAGGCAAAACAACTATCATTGCTGCTGGTGTAGCAACTTTTACTGCGATTGCAATGTTATTGTCCAAAACAACAGGTAGACATCACAAGATTGTTAGCTTTGGTTCTAACAATAAAAACGACGAGGTGAAACAGTAATGGCAAATCTTATAAACAATATCCCTGTACCTGTTTACAAACCTCAACAACAAAAAAAAATATTACCGACATCTATTGTTAGTAACCAATTTCCACAAATACAAACTTATAGTTATATTCCAGCAGAACCAATCAGTCCTGCAAAAACAAAACCAACAGGTGTTCGTTCAAAAAAAGCAAGCGGACGTTTGGTTAAAGAAAATATTTTCCAATCTGCTGCTAGTACAGTAAGACTCTATGGAGATATTGCAAAAAACTTTGTTGATGCAGCATTCACTGGCGAAATAAAAAAAGAAGGTTCTGACTACTATGTTGGTAAAATCAATGATTTGGCAATTAGAGCAGGTTCACTTGGAATTGCGTCAGTACTCGCAACAACAAAATTATTCCCATTTGCAAAAGGAATGGAGTTTGTTGGACTTGGCACTTGGTTTGCATCAATGGCTATTTGGCCACAACTTATAGGCTTACCAATAAAATTAAAAACTGGCGTAGATATTAATCAAAAATATATAGATTCTTACGGAAGAAGAAAATTTGTTTACGAAGACAATCAATATCGACCAATGGATTTGTATCGTTATGTTGATACAAACGGTAAACCATTATCGCCAGAAGAATACTACAAAAAATACAAAAAAGACTATGTATACCTAGAAAAACTTGGTGACAAGCTTGGTATTCCTAGAGATATAGAAAACAGAAATGAAGCAACAATGAACAAGTCTGGACAAGTTGCTGTTCAAGGTAAAACTATTTGGATGATGACTGCTGGTGCAATGACACCTGTACTGTCTTCTGTAATTGCTGATGCACTTCAAAATCCTGTCAAAGACGGATTAGAAAATTATCGATACAATAAACAACTTGGTAAAATGCAAGAGCTGACAAAAGGATTTGAAAAACTTCTTGATTTAAACAAAGATTTTGATAAGCGTAACTGTGTCACAAATATCGATGATATTGCAAAGGAATTTAAAATTGAAATTCCAGAAAATGTAAAAAATGAATTTGAAACATTGCTTGGAAAAGACGGTAAAGTACTTAGTCAAAGTGAATACAAAAAATTAAAAAATTACATTGATAACCGTTTCTTTGGTACAGGCATTAAAGAAGCATTAGATGGCTTTATGGATAGTAAATTAAAATTTACTGAACCTGAAATCATTGTTAATGAAGACTTGTATCAAGGTCTTAAACAAGCTACAAAAGACGGATTGCAAGAAGCAATCAA
>JAZSES010000179.1:0-7241 GCA_045531805.1 Candidatus Limenecus sp.
AGCCATCAAAGGAAAAAGAAAAAAAATAAATATTTACGAAGTTCTTAGAATAACAGAATAATGTTAGATAAAATAAAACAAATAAGACAAGCAATAGAAATTGAACAAAAACATTTATATATTGATATCCGAGGTAAAGAAGATACCTTTTCGGGTTTTATTTTGAAGCAATTACGGATATTTTACAAACAATCAAAGCATAATCCAAAGTGGCTTATGCTATCAAAGGAATTTGAAACTTATTCAATGGCCACAGTCGGAACAAGAAGAAAATCAATACAACGACTTGTTCAGACTATACGCCAAGAAATTAATAATGGTGGAGAAATAAAACAGACAGATCATAATATCACAAATAAAATTCCATCAGAAATAGATGTAATCTATGTCAAAGGTGTAGGCCCCAAAGTTGGCAGCTTGCTACACAAGCTAGGTATATACTCAGCAAAAGACTTGTTATACTACTTTCCTAAAAGGCATATAGATTATTCAACAAGAACATTTATAAAAGATTTAAATGAAGGCGTAGAAGCTACTATAATAGGTACTATTAAATCAATAAATTCATACAATACCAAGAACTCACTGGGAATCATATCAGTAACAGTTCAAGATGAAACAGGTACAGTTAAACTCAGCTTCTTTTACGCAAAAGCGAGTAAGTTTTTATTACAAAGATACAAAACCGCATTCACAAAAGGGGCAAACATAATAGTATCAGGCAAAGCCAAAATTGATAAATATGCAGGAACTTACACGATAGACAAACCTGAATACCAAATTCTTTCAGGTGAATTTGAAAGCGGCTCAAATCTAAACCTTGCTAGAATTGTACCGGTTTATCAACTGGTGGATGGTTTAAACATCAAAGTACTACGCAAAGCAATATTTAATGCACTTGAGCAATTTGAAACATCAATTGAAAATATAATTCCAAATGAAATAATTTTACGTCAAAACTTATTAGATAGAAGAACTGCACTAAGACAAATACACTTTCCAGAAAGTGAAGAAACATTTGAAAAAGCAAGAAAAACAATTGTTTTTGAAGAATTCTTTTTGGTACAACTAAAACTTGCTCTTTTAAGAGAAGAAAACACAAAAAAATACAAATCAATACCACTTAAAATAAGTAAAGATGGATTAGTTAGCAAATTTATACAAAACCTACCTTTCGAATTAACAAATGCACAAGATAAAGTACTTAAAGAAATTCTGTCTGATATCAGTTCAGAAACACCAATGCAACGATTACTACAAGGAGATGTGGGTAGCGGAAAAACAGTTATAGCTTGTGCAATGTTGCTTTCTGCGGTAGAGAATGGATATCAAGGTGTACTAATGGCACCAACCGAAATTTTGGCCCAACAACATTTTAATAATTTTATTCAATGGATTACCCCGCTAGGACTTAGTGCTGGGCTATTTACAGGAACAAACGGAGCAAAATTACGAAAAAAACTCGAAACAGACCTGAGAAATGGACAGATTAACATAGCAATAGGTACACATGCCCTAATACAAGACAATATAGAATTTAACAAACTGGGGGCAATTGTAATAGATGAACAACATAGATTTGGTGTAAAACAGCGTTCACAATTAATGACAAAAGGAGAAAATCCACAAGTTCTTACAATGACAGCAACACCAATACCAAGAACACTTGCATTAACAACGCAAGGTGATTTGGACTTTTCTATAATAGATGAAATGCCTAAAAACAGAAAACCAATAAAAACACTACTTATAAAGCCTTCTCAAAGAAATCAAGCATATAAACTAATCAGCAATGAAATAGACAACGGACATCAATGCTACATTGTTTATCCACTTATTGATGAAAGTGAAACACTGTCAGCTAAAGCCGCATCTAAAGAAATGGAACGTTTGCAAGAAGAAGTATTCCCAAATCTAAAGATTGGATTATTACATGGAAAACTTTCCAATGTTGAAAAAGATGCAGTAATGGACAAATTCAAAAAGAAAGAATACGACATACTAGTTAGCACAACCGTAGTAGAAGTTGGTGTCGATGTACCAAATTCCACAGTAATGATGATAGAAAACGCAGAAAGATTTGGACTTTCACAACTTCATCAGCTCAGAGGTAGAGTAGGAAGATCTTCACTACAATCATACTGTATATTAGTACCAGAAAAAGCAAATCAAACAACACTGGACAGATTACAAATAATGGAACAAACAAACAATGGTTTTATAATTTCCGAAAAAGATTTGGAGCTAAGAGGTCCAGGAGAATTTTTAGGTACAAAACAAAGTGGAATGGTTACATTTGCACTTGCAGATTTAGTAAAAGATACACTCATTCTTGAAAATGCACGCAATGAAGCTTTTAATCTAGCAAAAGAATTAAATGAATCAACCCAAAATACACAAAAAGTCCTAAATGAATCATTAACAAAAGAACTAGATGAAAAATTTAAAATAAACCAAGATCTCTCATCACTTGATTAGAACGGACTTCAGATGAATTATATATAGAGTCTTTCATCTGAACAATATATTCAGCATCAGCATACTTTTGCTTTGCTCTGACATAATTTTCAGCATTATTTCTTGGCAACAAACTTCTGAGTCTAAATCCTAAGTCTATGTTTGAGATTCTCATTTTTATACTTTCTACAGGGTCACTTATCTGTTTATATTAATTTATGGTGTATAATAATATACATCATAAAGAAAACTTTTCAAGATGGAGAATTGATAATAATGGCAGAAAAAATTATAGTTTTATCTGGGAAACAGTACAGTGGCAAAGATACAGCAGCAAAAATAATTTTAGAAAACTTAACAAATTATAAACGCATTGGACTAGGTGACGCGATAAAAATTGAATATGGAGAACAAAAAGGTTTAACATTTGAAGAAATAGAAAACAATAAACACCTATACAGACAAGACTTAATAAACCTTGGAAATAAAAGAAGAAGCGAAGACAGTGACTACTGGATAAAAAAAGTAATAAAAATGCCAGGAAACATTGTTGTACCTGATGTTAGAGTAAAAAGAGAACTTGAATATTTCAAAGAAGCAAATGCATTCACTATTAGAGTTGAAGCAACAAGAGAAACAAGAAGCAATCGAGGAAAACTTGTAGGAGAAACAGACATCACTGAAACTGATTTGGATGATATTAAAGATTGGGATGCGGTAATAACAAACGACACAACATACGAAGACTTGCAAGCACAATCCCTTGCACTTGCAAACCTCATTAAAGAAAAATTAAAATAAAGTTCTATGTATACTGTTTTACATAGTCTGCTAAACAATAATCACCATACTTAAATGTATAAGGTTGTTTATTATACTCAGGCGTTTTATAAACAGTATTAGTTGAAATCATAAAAATTTTATTATGTGCGAATAAAAATGAATTCATTTCAGAATATTCGCACATTCTTTGTTCCAAATCATTTATACCTTCAATAATTTTACTAAACATATTTCAAATCCTTATTTAGACATATCACCCACATTCTTTTTATCGGAATAAAACTAATAAAACTTTAGCAATTTAAATAAATAATTAACATATATTTACATTCAGATATTGTATAATTAACTTACAGACAATGGAGAAAATAAATGTCAGAAAAAAAAATAATAATAGCATCTGATCACGCTGGCTATGAACTAAAAAACAAACTAATGCAACACTTTGAAAAACAAGGAATCAAATTCACAGATATAGGATGTTATAACAAGGAGTCTTGCGATTATCCAATAATTGCAAAAAATGCAGCCAAAGCAATCACAGAAAAAAAAGCCGAAAAAGCAATTCTTGTTTGCGGTACTGGCATAGGCATGGCTATAATGGCAAACAGATACAAAGGTATTAGAGCTGCAGTTGTTTCAGACACTTGTTCAGCAAAAATGTCTAGAAGTCATAATAACGCAAATATACTATGTATTGGCGAGAGAATATTAGGCTTAGAACTCGCAAAAGATATAGTAGAAACATGGCTAAAAACTGAATTTATTGGCGACAGACACACAAAACGTGTAGTAATGATGGATGAAGAAATTTAATTATTTTCTTCAATCTTACTAATTGCCAAATCTACAGATGAAAAAGTAGGAATTAAAGTATCAAGGAACGCATCAGCAAGTGCGTTTCTTACTGCGTCTGATATTTTAACCAAAATAAAATCACCGCCTTTTTCTTTACATAACTTGTAAAGCTCTGTAAAAGTTACGGTATTTTCATCATCAAAAATCTTTATATTTTCCATATTGAATACGATATTCGTATACCCCATATAAATTGAGGTTGTAACATCTTTTACAATATTATCAATATGTTTTTTTGTGTTAAATTTATTGATCGTATAACAGCAAATATTATCATTAACTGAGTATTTGAAAAAGTCTTCATGCTGTTTTGTAGTCAAAGAATTTGTAATAAATTTCAAGATTTGGTCATGCCAATTGTTACTTTTAGGAACAAACTCATCAATTCCAAGTTTATAGCATTTCTCAATCAAATCATTATCATCAGTACCAGACATAACAATCAACTTATTAGTTTTATGAGCATCTCTCAACAAAACACACTCGTTAATTAATTCAATACCATCATCAGCATCAGGCAAAAACAAATCAACTACAATAAAATCGAAACGTTTCTTTTTTAATTCAGCTAATGCTTCCGCTTTAGTGCGAGCAACTGTTGGTATGATGCCGACTTTTTTGAGCAATTGGTTAAACTGATAAATAGACAATTCTAAGTCATCAACGATGAGAATGTTGAACTCTGCAGGTACAGTAGACTCCTCACAACAAAAAGAATTAAATTTACGTTCAATGGCAATGAGAGCCTTATTAATATCCTCTGGAATAACATTATCGATATCAACATCAATCTCAGACAAATCAAATAACTTTTTAAGTTGTTCTATATTTATATCCATAATTCACACTCACAAATGTATAATAAGTAAAATATTACATATTAAACAGTTCATTGACCTCATTCAAAAGTTTTAAATCATCTTTATTATCGCAGTTTTTTACAAATTTATCAAACAAATCTTTTCGTTTTTTGTAAGTTACAATCATTTGCTGTTTTCTGCGCCACTTAGCAATTTCTTTATGATTACCTGATAACAGAATTTCTGGAACTTTTAGCCCTTTATAATCACGAGGCTTAGTATACTGAGGGTATTCTAATAATCCATCTGAAAAAGAATCATAATGAGCTGAATCCAACTTTCCTAAAAAACCTTCAATATTACGAGACACAGAATCTATTATACACATTGCCGGCAACTCACCACCAGTAAGGACAAAATCACCAATCGAAACCTCACGTGCCCCAGTATACTCTTTAATACGTTCATCAAAACCTTCATAATGACCGCAAATAAGAACAATATGTTTATGCTTAGAAAATTCCTTTGACAAAGCTTGATCAAATTTCTGCCCCTGAGGAGACAAGAGAACAACCGTTGTATCACTAGTTCTCTCAATAGAATCAAATGCATCAAAATATGGCTGACAAGAAAGAACCATACCAGCACCACCACCAAATGGCGTATCATCAACCTTCTTATGCTTGTCAAGCGTATAATCTCTTGGATTAATAGCGTTAACAGAAATTATATTATTATCAATGCCACGAGAAACTATACTGTGAGAACAAGCCTGATAAATCATATCAGGAAACAATGTTAAGACATCAAATTTCATTATCATTTTCCTGATTCAAAGTCGTGTCAATACCATCTGAATTTTTTATTACAACTCTACAATTTTCTATATCAACAACAGGTACCCATTCCTTAACGAACGGAACAACAAAACGTAAACCATTAATCTTTTCAATTTCTAATAAGTCATTAGCTCTATTTTGCCCCAAATCTGAAACACGACCAACTTTATTGCCATGTAGATCGAAAACATCAAGATTAAGTAAATCTTTAACTAAAAACTCGTCAGTAGAAAGATTATCTTTAAGTTGCTGCTCCTCTATATGCACAAGCAACCCTTTAATTTGCATAACATCGTCAATAGAATTAACCTGTTTAAACTTTAGAATAGCAAAATTCTTATGAAACCTAACACTTGTTACATCAAAAGATTTCTTAATATTATCAATATATAAAAAAACTTTGTCTAATTTAGAAATTAGGTCTTCGTTTCCAGAAGTAAAGCCCATTTTAACTTCACCTTTAATGCCATGGAAATTAAGAATTTTACCAACAGAAATTAACTTACTCATTGTTCTCTACAACTTCGCTTATTTCTTCAGTAGGCTCGGCTTTTTTTCTACCTCTAGTCTTTTTAACAGGCTTTTCTTCAACCTCAACCTCAGTCTCAGACACAGGCTTAACCTTAAACTCTTCTGGTGCATCAGCTCTATCTGGATTCCATCTATCCAGACCTAGTTGTTTTCTAATCAAACCAATACCAACGTGAACACGCCACTCGTCAATTTTTAGTTGTGCAGAAATAATTTTATGACAACCTATTGGTGGCAATGGTAACAATGGTTCATAAAGCATTTTTATAGCAGTAAGCTGATCAGGAGATACCGCTAATTTTCTTTTTGGAAATGCCAACTTAGGTAACATCATTTTTTGTCTTACTAGATTAATACCAAAGAAAACTTTTCTTGCTTCCAATCCAATTTGTTCACCGATAACCTCATGTGCATCAGGATTTGGAAGAGGCAACATTTTTTTATAAAGTTCTTCAATCTGCAACAATTGTTCCTTATTAACCAACAACTGTTTTGGAGGTTTGTTTTGTGGTCTACCACCGCCCTGTGGTCGTCTATTAAATCCACCTTGCTGAGGTCTACCATATCCACCACCTTGTGGTCTTTGGTAGCCACCTTGTGGTCTATTATATCCACTACCTTGTGGTCTTTGATAGCCATCACCTCTATCATATGGTCTAGGGTTTCTAGGTCTATCATAAGTTCTTTCATTGTAAGAACCTTGTGGCCTATTATACGCACCACCTTGCCCATAACTATTTCTTTGACCATCATAACGAGAACGTTCTTGATAGGTTCTATCATCTCTTCTTTGGTAATCGTCAGAAGAATATCCACCAGAACTATAAGAGTTCTGTCTTTCGTAAGAACCATCCTGTCTTTCTTGAGAGAAAGAACTTTCAGAGGAATCACTAGAACCAGAATTTTTATCAGGATACAAACAATTAGGACATATCAAGTCGGGAGGCCAAGCGGTCTTAGGAAGACAAGAGAA
>JAZSES010000150.1:0-9881 GCA_045531805.1 Candidatus Limenecus sp.
CCCAAAAACCATTGTTCTCATCTTGTTTTTGGAATAGAGGAGAAAATCTCCCAACATCAGTAGCATCACCCGTACTAGAAAGAGCGTATTTGTTTTTGTTGGATAGAGAAATTCTTTCTAAGTATGGTATGGACATAAAACTTTCGGAATTTTGAAAAGCATATGAGAATGTTTGTAATTGAGTAGTGTATGCACCTGCCGTTGTTGAAACAGATGTTGGCAAGACTGCAGGGTTAAAACTATCTGAAGGATTACCAGATGGAGTAGGAATAGGAGTAACATCAGAGCCAGAATCAGGATTGGAAGTTGATACATTGCCTCTTGTAAAGAAAAAATATCCCAAGTTATCATTTGAATCTTGAGCATAACTTACATCATATTTGTAAATAGGGGTGTACGCAATTGGATTTGCACCTGTATAATTAACAATCCCAGCCAAATCACTTTCAGCAAAGAATATTTTTGTAGATTCTTTTGTTGCATCAGAGAGTAGGTTTAATCTTTGTACATTGAGTTTTGCACCATTAGATATATTGTATGAACCGGCTGAGATTGTATCCATAGTTTCGTTTGCCAAGTCCACATCAACAGATATACCTGTATCGCCTGCTATGTTAAACACAGGGATATTCATAGTACCTATAGAGTTATTGATTGTAGAGATTGAACCACTGTTTGCAGTGAATGATACAGTTTGCCCCAACATATCTTCGTTGCCAAGGTGTAGATTTGTGTTATCTAGTGTAACATTAGCATTTTTTATATAGTTATTTAGATAAATTACGCCAGTTTCGTCTCCTTTCAAGGCTACGTTATACCCAGTTTCACCATTTATGTTGTCATAAAAGCTTATAGAACCATTGTTTTTTGCTGTAAGGTTGAGTGTTGTATCAGTGTATGCCATATAAATAGCATTGTCATCTTTTACACCATTTGAAACTGTATAGTTACCAAGAAAAACAGAAGAGGCATTGTCTGAACTAATATTTAAATCAGTAGCTGAATAAATAGCACCACCTTTTGCTTCGCCATATTCTGATATCGCATAGTTGCCTATGAAATTACCACTAATATTACCAATTGTTTCACCGTGATCAATCGCACCGCCTAGTGCACGAGAATAACCAATGACAGAATTTCCAATAAAATTACCGGTTATATTGTTAATTATTCCACTATTCAAAATTGCACCGCCAAATGCGTACTCACCATCCACTGAATTGCCAATAAAATTACCAGTTATATTTACAATATTACCCCAGTTACTAATTGCACCACCTTGTGCAAATTCAGTTGAATAAACAGTATTTTGAATAAAATTACCATTAATACTAGTTATTCCACCATCATTATCAATTCCACCACCACTGGCAGACTGATCACTATCCACCCAATTTCCAATAAAATCACCTTTTATATCTTCTATTACACCATAATTATAAATAGCACCACCATAGGCATACTGATTTGAAATTGCTGTATTATTTATAAAGTTGCCATTTATGTAACCAATTGAACTACCATTATAAATAGCACCACCTTCAGCAGATCTCTCCCCCCAAGTACCAAAGCCACCTAACACCTGTATTCCATTATCAAAAAAATCGCTATTTATATTATCAATAGTTCCTGTATTATAAACTGCGCCTCCGCAAGCAGTAAGATACAAACCTCCACCATCATTCAGGTCAGAATAACCATAGTTTGAAACAAAATCACCAGTAATATTGCCTATATATCCAGAATTTTCCAATGCAACACCATATATCCAATTCCCACCACCATCATAATTAATGTCTACAAAATTTTTATTTATATCAACACCATTTTCAACATTATCAATCTTGCCAGACAAATTATCATTACTGATATATAGCTTTAGAGAATAGTCTTCTGGTGTACCATCTTCAAGACCTGTATTGCTATCCCCATATTTCACAAATTTTAGATAACGAACCTCTCCATAGCTATCCAAGTTACCATACTCTTTTTGTGCTAATTCGTAAGAATAGTAAGCAGGAATCTTTTCACCAGTTTGAGAATTGATGTTGTACAAAGTGATTGTGTTTGCAGGTAGATTATTTACGTCAGGGTTTTGAATAGGTGTCAAAAGTAAAATATCAGTTAGTTTGTCAACAGTGGACTGTGCAGAAATTTGTTCCAAGCTTATCTCAACCACTGGTGTTGTTTCAGCAATTGCAGACAAATTAAATAAGCTCAAAATACCAGCTAACAAGAGTGTTGATATTCTTTTTCTATCCATAATTAATATCCTTATATTCTTATCCCTAAAGTACGCACACCTATCCTGCGTACTTTATATATCGTCAAAATTCAAAAATACTTTAGGGCTATAAGAAAAAAATTAACAACAACAATGTTTATTGAATGTCCAAAAGATTTATTATCAAAGACTTTGAGGAAAATTAAATTCGCATTTACAATAGTTTACAATTAAGAAAAATTCTTGATATTCAATCAACCGTCATTCTGAAGCATCAAGTCAGCCTAGTTTCAATGATATAACTATATTCAGAATCTCACAAGTTTTGCGTATATCAAAAGGTGGTTGCATAACAGAAAAAACAAAAGGCTTCTATAAAATAGAAGCCTTTTAAAATTCAACAATAAACTTGTAATTAAAGAGTTACAAAAACTTGCTTAACTCTATCAATACATGCCTGAGCACTATGCTGCCATTCTCGGTATGAAATACGAACAACTTTGTAACCTGCTCGCTCAAGTATAGTTTGTTTCTTGATGTCAGAAATGTTAGATTTTTTCTCATCTGCGACACCATCAACCTCTACAATTAAAGAATTTCCAAGTTCATCTTTCACTAGCAAATCTGGAACTACACCTGCAGTTTCAAATCCAGCTTTAACTTCAAATCCTTCCATAATAAAAGCTTGCGCAATTACTTGCTCAAAAGAATTTTTGAATTTATTTTTGTTTGTAAACTCATCTTCTTTAGCACTATCAATATATCGTTGTACATACTCTATGTAGTCTTTTAACAACCCAGGAGGTAAACTCATTGGATCACGAGAAATAAATGTTATAAGTTTTTTTCTTGCACGAGTAATCGCAACATTAAACAGATTTGGTTTTTGCAAGAACGTTAAACTCTGAGCAAAACTATTATCAGCGACGGCAAGAGAGAAAATCATAACATCACGTTCATCGCCTTGGAATGTATGAGCAGTACCAACCTCAATCTGATGTTTTCTGATAGTGGTTTCTGTAAGGACTTGCCTAATAGCTTTAGATATCAAATCTACCTGACCTCTGAATGGAGAAACAACACCAATTGAAACTGGATTTTCATCATTACCTTCATCCTCGAGAATAAGCTCATGTATTCTTTTCAAAACAGCTTCAACTTCTGGCATGTTTCTTGTTGCATCAGAGTCAACTTTCCCATCTTGTACTTTATGCAACTCAAGAATATTATTTACACCAGCATCTTTTGTCATTATGCGAATTCTGTTTCCGTAAAATTCTTGATTACTAAACTGAATTATTGGATAGTAACTTCTAAAGTGTTCATCAAGTAATACTGGATTTGTAGAATAGTAGTTTGCCAAATCAAACATAGAATTTGTTCTAAAACGCCACATGAGCTGATATTTATCTGGAATATTATATTGGCTCAAAAAAGATTGTTCTTTTGCTTTTTCTAAGAATGATAAGTGTGGAAGTTGTTTGTCATCACCAACAATAACTGCTTTTTTAGCTCTATAAAGAATTGGAAAACAACTTGCTATATCGCACTGAGACGCCTCATCTATGATTGCAACATCGAACAAACCTGACTTCATTGGTAAGGAACCAGATACAGCATAAGTAGTTACACACCAACAAGGAAAAGCTTCTAATAGCGGTCTAAAATCCTCTTCTTCTAATAATCTATTTTGAAGATTTTTCTTACGTTCAACAATTGCCTTTGTATGTATAATCAACCGTTGTCTTTTAACCTGATCTCTTAACAACCCTTTTAAGGATTCACGTCTTTTATTTTTCAAAATATCAACAGCCAATCCTCTTTGGCGCTTTTTCAAATCCTTAATCTGGAGAAGTAATTGATGAATATTCCCAATCTTATGAATTCGAGTTTCAACAATTCTCGTCTCACACTCCATCTCTGCAGCTTGCAATTCCAAAGACAAACGCATAATTGTCTCAGGGTCTGATGGCAAAGAAGAAATATTTAAAATCTTCTTCAACTTTATTGCACTCAAACCGTTTGAAATATTAGTAAACAAACCTGATTTTTCAAGATTTTTTTCGATGTTAACCAATACATTTTTTATTTCATCAACTTCATCTTTTTTAAGTTTTTTTGTAATAAACTGTTTTTCACCCAAATCACGTTCAAGAGAAATCTTTTTATTTACAATTTCCTGCCACTCTTTTTCTAACTCGATAATTTTTTCACATTTATTTTCAAGTTCTCTAACGGCACCTAATAACTCTTGCATGTCTTCAACATCGACTAGAATCGAGTCTTCATAGCCTGTATCAATATCTATTTTATTTGCAATAAGATCTTGCAACTGAAAACTCAACTGCTTTTGGTAATTCAATCTACCAGCTCGAAGAGCAAGAAACGGAGCACCCAGTTCATTAAGTCTTTGTGCAACAACATCAACAGCCTTATCCATTCTTGAAGCAACAAGCACAGTTTTACCATTTGCAATCAAATGAGCAACTAAATTCACAATAGTCTGAGATTTACCAGTACCAGGAGGTCCATACACTGCAAGGAGAGAGTTTTGTTCAATCTTTTTGATTACATCTTCCTGAGAATCACTCAAAGACAATGGTGTTACTGCAGCAAACTCTTTTAACTCTTTTTTATCTTTTGCACCCTTATCAAAGATTTTACCAATTCCACGAAGATATTCCTCATTCACTACAGACAATGCGGATTCTCTAAATGTCCCACTAGGTTTTTCTGCAATTTGAGTAAGTTCATGCAAAACACCAGCCGTAATTGAGGGTCGTTTAGTCAAAATAACAGCACTCTGACTTGTAACAGAAACTTTATCAGGCTTAACTGAAGATGCAGAAGTTTCTCTAGCCTCTTCTATAAACTCATCAACATTATCCGCATCTACTTTTTGATAGAAAGCTTCAGACTCATCACGAACAAAATTTTCGTTTGCGTCATCCTCATGATTTAAAGATATATCAACATCAGGTAGTATAGACTTTAATGTAGTAAGGAATACATTTAATTTGTCTTGTGTTAAAGGCAACTCTGGTACAACTTCAAGCAATCCATCTAACATTTGTTCCATTTCATCTTCATCGTCACTTTTTCGCATTAAAGCAGCTAATGCGCCTGTATTCAAAGACAAAACATCATCCTGAAGTGTACAATTTATATTTACACCATCACGTTCTAACCGACATGGAGCGTATAATAACGGGGTAAGAAACTCATTTTTTCTTTTAGAACGTGAGCTTTTACCAACAAGAAACAAATGACCATATATAAGATACTTGTCTTTCTGACTCATCTCGCTTTGTATCATTAACTCAGTTAAATCACTATCAGACCCATCTAAAGGCAAAACAGATGAAGAACTGGTAAATAAAGACTCTTCTCCTTTTAGAAAAATCCACTTATTATCTTTGTCTTGTTTCAGATTTCTAAAAGTAGAACTCTGAACCTCTTCACGAACACAATCGTGCAAATACAAACTTAGTCTTTTTATAAAACTGTCATGAAAAGCTGACTGAATAATTTTTGTTGCTTCTTGTAACATAATTCTCTCTACAAAATTTAATCCCTAGATAATTATAACTTATAACTTTATAGATGTATCATACATTTTTACTAAATTTAAAATAACGAAAAAGTGCCATTAGCAAAAACTAACGACTCTTTTTTATTTAAATTCAGAAAACTATTTAACAGCTTCTTTGAATTTTTTACCAGCTGAAAATGCAGGAACTGTTTTTGCAGCAATTTTAATAGTAGCACCAGTTTGTGGGTTACGACCAGAACGAGCAGCTCTTTTTCTTGGTTCGAAAGTACCGAAACCAACCAAAGTAACTTTTTGTCCTTTAGCTACAGTTTTAGTAACAGTTTCCAATGTAGCAGCCAAAATATCTGCAGCAGCTTTTTGTGAAACTTTAGCTTTTTTAGCAACCTCATTTACTAATTCTTCTTTGTTCATAAGAACCTCCTTTTTGTTAACATAGTCTATTATATCCATTTTTTTCAATTGTGCAAGCACTTTTCACAAATTGAAACATTGTTTTTTAAACTATAACTTGATTTACAAGAATAATACTCTAAAAAAGGCAGCAAAAACAGGAAAAAATCACTTACAAAGTCCAAGCCGGATCTAATTTTCCAAATTTTACATTATTGTAATAGTAAGACAAAATCTGAAATGCATTGTACCCCTGACTTGCCATATTATTTGCACCATGCTGACTCATGCCCAAACCATGCCCGTTCTTTTTCACATTTTCATCGAAAGATGGCACAGCTTTTATATACGGTAGGTCTTTATTCCAAACCTCACTAGCGTTTTTTGTATGACCACCAGCAGATGCCGAATAATACGCTGGAATAACCTTTTGATTATAAGTAATTACTATTCCTTTAGTTTCAGACACAGCCCTATTAGTATTCGCTGTTTCTGATGTAGCACCACCATAAGCCTGATCCTCTGGCGTATCTTTCAAATCATATCCATGCGCAGCTCTTTTTCCACGATTTGCAATAGCATAACTCCTTGCAGCTATAGCTTGAGCTTTCAATGCCTCATAATTCCATTTTGAAGGCATTTCAGATGGAACAACCCCTAAAATATACTGTTCTAAAGGTATATCATTAACAACTACAAGATTACCTTGCCTATTTTCAATAATAAACTTACCTCTATACCATCTTTTCTTTGCAGAAATAAAACCATCTTGAGGTGGTTCTATAACAATACGAGAAATATTTAAATTAAACCATTGATTATTAATCTCAATCCCAATAGTGTTATCCATGGCCTTTAGATAATACGGTTTCATAGCTTTTAGAGTATAAAACTGTTTATTATGAACAGGGCTTATTAATTTAGCATCTTTGCTAACACCAATAACAGTTTTTCCAACACCATCAATCAAACCAATTTTTATCGCATATGCAGGATTTGCAAATGATGAAACAAAAAACAGAAATATAAATATTATTATACGTTCTAAATTCATAAAGCCTGTTTTAACTCAGCCTTTTCTAAAAATTCAATTACAGATATTGCTATTTGTTTTCTAGTCTCTTCATCAGCTTCCTTCAAATAGCCAAAAGCTTCTGCTAATGGCTCGGATTTGTCATACCATCTATGCAAAACATAATTGAAAGCACCTAATAAATTTGAATTTAAAACGACACCAAAATCCTGCGCTTTTTGCGTAATAAATTCAGCGCACTGGAATTGAATATCTTCTTTTGAGTTTTTAATTAAACTAACTGCTAAACTTAAAGTAGGCTCTTTATCATACCAACGTTGCTTATTATCCATGATTACAAAATCTCCCCTATATACATAATTATAGCACCAAAATTTATCTCTTGTCATCAAAATTTGGACACGAGATAAATTTATATCAAAAAATAAAAAAACATAAATTAGCTAAGAACTTGCTTATCAAAAGTTCTCAATTCTGGGTTCCAAACATAATATGAAAGTGCACCAGTTTGAATATCAAACACAACCCAAGTACCAGCATATTGTGTTTGAATTGCATTTTTACCCAAATTCAGCATTGCTGCAAATTTCATATCTTTGTCATCAAAAGACACTTCTTGACCAGAAACAGGAATGCTATGATAATTTTTTTCTACATCCTCAACCGATTTACTTGCTACTTCATCTTTTTTTCTATCGTCAATATTAATATCAATATTTTCTGGAGCAATTTTGTTTCCACGCCAATCCAAAATTGCAGGACCTACAAATGCGTCATCTAAGTCATCACCTACAAAAAGAACCTCCATGGCTGCCCCATATAAAAGCTTATTCAAATCTTGATTTCCATTTTCATCATAAAAACTACGTGATGATTCAATTTTACCAGTAAATGTTGAATTAGTAGCACTCTCACTAGATACACCTGTAAAGCCACCACAACAACCTTCTGTAGCTTTTATATAACCAGAAACATCACAACTATCAATTTCTGTTGTATTCCAACCAGCTACACCACCAACACCGAATTTACCTTGAACACTCCCTGTAAATACGCAACTTTCAATAGCATCATCTTGAGACAATCCAATAATACCACCAACATCAGAAGTTGAAGCAGATACATTAGCAGATGACTTGCACCCTACAACGGAACTAACTCGATCATCTGAAAGTAAAGATGTAAAGCCCCAACTGTATCCCAATATAGCACCCACTGCACGATATCCATCAATATTGCCTTCTGAAGAACAATTTTCAATAGATTTAACTCTTATAGCACAACCAAGAATACCGCCTGTTTCTGAATCACCTTTTATATTTCCAGAGAAATTACAAGAGGAAATACTACCACCACTAGCAGTACCAACT
This sequence comes from Candidatus Limenecus sp., assembly GCA_045531805.1. GTDB lineage: Bacteria > Cyanobacteriota > Vampirovibrionia > Gastranaerophilales > Gastranaerophilaceae > Limenecus. The sequence goes on from JAZSES010000150.1 coordinate 8,571, forward strand.
ACACCACCTACTCTCCCCATATGAGATACAATTTCAAAATCAGAAACATTACAATTTGAAACAACTGTATCGTATGCATTACCAATCAAGCCACCAGTAGCAGAACCAGGACGGCTCGCATCTGGCAGGATAATTGAACCAGTTGCTGAACAATTTGATACAGTAGCATTTTGTACGTTAGTAACTAAAGCACCATAACTACCATCATACTCTTTGCAACTAGGTGCAATATTAACATCAGCTAAAACTACATCATTAATTACTGCGCCTTGACCAATAAACCCAAACATTGGCTTATTTAAATTTTTTATTTCATATCCATTACCATCAAATGTTCCTAAAAAAGTTTCATCTTGTGTTTTAGCAATAGTATCAAAATCAATTGTTGACATATCTATGTCAACAAACAACATAAACTTACCTTTTGGATTTGCATTGATTTGTGCAACAAGACTTTCGGCACTATCTATACAGACATACCCTTGAGCCTCGGCAACTTGCCTACTCATATGAACTTTTTCTACAACTTTAACTTCATCAATAAATTCAGCTTTTTCGACATCATTAACAACATCAACATTGCTAATATCACCAGTATTATTTACATTCTTCGTATCATCTACATCATCAACAGCCATTTGATTTTGAGATTGAGATACACCAGAAACTTCATCTGTATTAGATTGACTTACACCACCTTCAACACTATCCGTATTTGGGGTTTTATTAACTTGCTCAACTTCATCAGCGCTATTCGTCTCAGACAGACTTGCTACATTATCTGAGGTTTCGGTATTTGTTTGGTTATCATCTTGACTAGCAACATCAACACTATCTGTTTCAGGCTGATTAACATTAGTTTCTACAGTTTCAGTATTTACTATATTATCATCTTGACTGACATCATCAACGCTATTTTCAAGAGGTTGACTTACTTGAACATCATTATTTTTCTTCTGTGTTTTTAACGTGAAAGACACTGTATCCATATCATTATCAGATGAATCAATTTCGTCTTCAAATAAAGTATCAAAATCATCCGTGCAACCATGAGCTCGCAACTGACGAGCTGACCCATTATCAATCTCTAAAATTCTAAAGTTTTTGTTAAACAACATATCTATCCATCCTATGTCTAAACTCATATACTTTTATATTCGACAACTTTAGAAAAAACTTTATACTTTTTAGAACTCTTATTTACAAAATTTAATATCAATAAACAAATCAGAACGTTATATTTGTATTATAATTATCTATGCAAATAACCAAACAAGGAAAATATTGTATGAATAAGTATTTATTAGAAAT
>JAZSES010000127.1:0-2206 GCA_045531805.1 Candidatus Limenecus sp.
CTCTTCTGTACCTGTTACATCAGGAGTCTCTGCTTTATCAGGAGTGGTACTAGCAGTAACATCTTCCTTTGTGTCAACGTCCTGCTCGATAGCAGGTGCCGTAGGCTCAACGCCGTTTGTCTTCTTATCATCACTGCCGCATGCAGCAAGGCTCATAATGGTGGTGCAAAGTGCAACCATAAGTAAAAGTTTCTTCTTCATAATAAATTACCTCTTTCTTATTTTTTTAACGATTTGTTCTTGTCGTATGTATTTTTTTATTATTGTGTTTTACGCTGATACAAATTGCGTAATCCAAAATAAAATCCGAACAGCGTGAGCTGTTTGCAACCTCAACAACGAAGTTGTTCTAATATTGTTACTGATAGTAACACCGATTGAAACGCAATGAGCAGCAACAATAATTTGATGCTTTTTGAAAATTAGCATCAATGCACGAAATAAAATTTCGTGAGAGTCGTAAGACTAAACATCAACTTTGTCTCATCTTTTATCACCTCTTGGATATAACTTCAAGTTTTACCAAAAAGAAGTCATTTTCAATATATTATACTCATTTATGAGAAAATAGTCAATATTGAAAATATAATAAGTTTTGCAAAAACACTTGATTTTTGAGATTACTCATGGTAATATAATTGTGTAAAGAAAAGGCGTTCACCCCAAAAACGTAAATTCTTTCAATTGAATAGTGTAGACACACTTTAGTGCACGGGAACCAGATACTATCCATATCTGGTTCTTTTTATTTTGTTCTTTACTAGATATAGTGTATTCGTGGATTTTTATAGACTTTTGTGGATTTATATTGACTTTTGTGCAATTTTGTATTATGATAGTTATGTAGCAAAAAGTAGTTATAGTACAAGGAGTTTTGCATATGAGTGATATGTTAAAAGAAGAAAAGACCCAGATGGAAGACAAAGTAGAAAGACTGCCAATAGATAGAAAGTTGGTGCTCACAGTAAAGGAAGCTGCTGAATATTCAAATATGGGTGTAAATCTTATTATTAAGCTGGCAAAGGAACCAGGGTGTCCATTTGTACTGAAAAATGGTAACCGTCATTTAATTAAGCGAGAAGAATTTGAAGCTTATATTAAATCGAGAAATGAAATCAATTAAAGTTGTAATGTTTGTCCTTTTGTAATGGGATAGCATTTAGGACAAGCATAATCATAGCACTAAAAGTGAGGAAAACACGATGAGCAATTCAACAATAGCCGTTGATATGGATACTGCCATTCAACAGGCAACAGAAGAGTACATTGCTTCGTTGGATTTGACTGTAGAACACAGCATAGAAGAATTGAAAGCTGGTATAACAGAACAAATACAAATCAAGTTTGACGAACACAATGTAGTTAGTGATAAGCATAAATGGCGTTATCCAAATGCTTTACCAAATGCTTGTGTTGCAGCTCTCATATTGATAACAAAACACGTTAAGTGTATTAGTTGGACAGGTCAGATGGATGATTATTCATATTTGGCTGTATATCAGGAAGAGGGCGAAAACAGAGGGTTATATATTGGTAGCGACATTTATTTCAACAAGTTAATAAGACAGTATAAATTTGGAGCATCTTTGAATGATGTTAGGGAAATTACTGAAATTCTAAAAGCCGACGCAGACTTTGTAACGCCTAATTCAGATAGGGATTTAATAGCTGTTAATAATGGAATCTTTGATTATAAGACAAAAAATTTACTTCCATTTAGCCCTGAGTACATATTCACGGCGAAATCAAAAGTGGATTATGTACCATTTGCTCAAAATCCGCATATCACAATGCCTGACGGTGTTGTATGGGATGTGGATTCATGGTTTGATACATTATCTGATGACCCTGAAATTGTAAAACTTCTTTGGGAAGTAGTTGGTGCTATTATCAGACCACATGTCAGGTGGGACAAGGTGTTATGTTTTTATAGTCAGAGAGGTATGAACGGTAAAGGTACGTTATGCGAACTGATGAAACAACTTTGCGGCGAAGGTGTGTATGCATCTATACCGTTTGATGGTTTTGAAAAGAATTTTATGCTTTCCCAGTTAGTAATGGCGACGGCAATCATTACTGATGAAAATGGTACAACAGAGTTTACAAAAAATCCAGCAAATCTCAAGGCGATTGTTACAGGAGATAGCATTAGTATCGACAGAAAGTATAAAGAGCCGATTACAATTAAGTTTAGCGGGTTGGTAGT
>JAZSES010000069.1:0-12993 GCA_045531805.1 Candidatus Limenecus sp.
TTTAATAGTTAAGTCAGTACTTGAGGATGTAGACATACAATACTCATAATGTTTTGTTCTTTTTTTCTCATCAACAAAACCAACATTCAAACCCAATTTTGAAAATCCCAAAGACAAAGCACAACATATTTCCCTACAAGATTCCAAAACAGACTCACCATTTTTCAAAAAAGATATTGGAGAAATAAAGCTATAAGAAAGCTCTCTATCATGATACAAAGCCCGCCCGCCCGTCAGGCGTCTAACTATATGAATACCTTTTTTCTTACAGAAAGCCTTATCAATAAAGTCATCATCTTGATTACGCCCAAGCGAAATACATGCCGGCGCCCAACCATAAAAACGTAAAATTGGCAGTTCTATTGAATTTTCAATGGCAAAATTCAACAATCTCTCATCTAAATCCATATTGGTATTACCATTATTCGGTTGATATTTCAACAAAACCCCTTTTTTCATTATGAATACACTCCCATAATATGTTTTAAAGCACAAGGTATATATTCAATTTGTTCAGTTGCCAAAACACTATACTCTGTAAGTTCTTGAGAAGCCAATTCACCGCACAAACCGTGCAAATAAACAGACAACAACGTAGCCTCTTTAACAGATAAACCTTGAGCCAAGAAACCTGAAATAATACCAGTAAGAACATCCCCGCTCCCTGCTTTTGCTAGAGCTGAATTACCTGTAGTATTCTTATATATCTGTCCATCAGGAAAAGCTATTATTGACCCCTGCCCCTTCAAAACAATACAGCAATTAAATTTTTCAGACGCCAGTATCGCAGCCCTAACTCTATCATCTTGAATATCTTGAACAGAAATACCCAATAGCCTCGATAATTCCATAGGATGTGGAGTTATTATTGAATTTTTTGGTAAATCTTTTATGCCTAATTTTGAAATTATATTCAAAGCATCTGCATCAAGTACAACTTTTTTATCAATAGAGCATAAATAGGAAAGCAATTTTTGCACAAAAGAACAAACATGAATATCATCAGAAAGACCACAACCCACTGAAACAACATCGTAATCATCTATAACAGACATTAAATCAACAAATGCATCAGAAGCTATGCATTTGTTTGACTCATCTCTTAATTGAAAAAATGTTATCCAAGGTGAGCTAGAAGCTAGATTATTAATAACCCTCTCAATTGAAGCAAGCGTGACCAAACCAGCACCAACTTTCAATGGAGCTAAAGAAGATAAGTAAGCTGCGCCCTGATAGTTTACACATCCCGCAATATTCAAAACCTTACCAAAGGACCCCTTGTTTGAATCCAACTCTCTTTTAGGTAAAAGTTTTTTTACATCCTCTTTAGTTATTTCTTGCAAATGGTCTGTCATAATGTTTCTTGTTTACTCTATAACCGGATTAAAAGCCGATTTGTCTTAACGCTTCATACACTACTATAGCAACAGAATTTGAAAGGTTCAAGCTGCGCTGACCATCTTGCATTGGTATAGTAATTGAATTAGCACCTTTAGAAAATATCAAATCTTCTGGCAAACCTCGACTTTCTGGCCCAAAAACGAAAAAATCACCGTCTTTAAATTCAACATCAGTGTACTTGTTTTCTGTTTTAGTAGTCATATAGAAAAAACGACCTTGAGGGAATTCCTCCCAGAGTTTTTCAATTGTATCAATTCGTTTTATATTTACAGATTCCCAATAATCTAAACCCGCTCTTTTTAAATGTCGGCTATCTATTGAAAACCCCAATTTTCCTATCAAATAAACATCACAATTTGTACAAGCCGCCAGTCTAACAATATTACCAGTATTTTGTGGTATTTCAGGTTCATACAAAACTATGTTTAATTTTGTGTTAATATTCATTATCCTTTCACCGCTCCATCATTTTCCCCAGAAATAAAATATCTTTGCATAGCAATAAAAAATACCAATATAGGCACAGTTGAAATAATTGAACCAGCCGCAATATATCTCCAATTTGCGCTGAACATCCCTTGCAAGTCATTAACCCCAACCGGCAATGTATACAAAGCCTTTTTGGTAAGCACAATACTTGGCCATAAAAACTCGCCCCAAGAACCTATAAAAGTAAAAATAGCTAACACGGCTAAGGTTGGCTTAACCATCGGCAATAACACCTTCCACCAGATTTGAAAAACATTACAGCCATCAACAAATGCAGCTTCTTCCATCTCTTTTGGAATAGCCAAGAATGCCTGCCTCATTAAGAATATACCAAAAGCATTTACAGCAAAAGGTAAGATTAAACCAATATACCCCATCACTGAATTAACGGAATCAACCATATTCAATTTTAATACTATCAAATACACAGGTAACATTATCGCCTGAAAAGGAATCATTATCGTAGCCAACACTGCATAAAAAATAGTTTTTTTACCTTTAAAATCCATTCTGGCTAATGGATAAGCAGCAAGAGCAGATAATATTAAGTTTAAAACAACAGTAAACCCAGCAACAATCATGCTATTCAAAAAATACAACATAAAAGGTATCTGTCCCCAAACACCTTTAAAGTTATCCCAAGTAGGTGTTTCTGGAAAAAAGACGGGAGGGTACTGGAAAATATTTTCCCCACTACCTTTCATTGCAGTAGACATAAGCCATAAAAATGGAAAAATTGACAAAAGTGACACAATTATCAATATAAAATGTATAAAAAAGTTTTTTGTTTTACTACTTATATTATTCATTTTTCCTCTTACAACTGATACTGTTTGTTTTCAAAGAAAACAAAATTTATAATCGACATAACCAAAACAATTAACAATAATAAAACAGAAGCGGCAGACGCAACTCCCAAATCCAAATTTTCAAAAGCTCTTTCGTATATATAATAAACAATTGTTTTGCTAGAGTCTAAAGGCCCACCCTTCGTCATTACATATATTTCAACAAATACTTTCATAGCTGATATTGAAGAAACCGTTGTAACAAGACCGATTGTAGGCATAAGATGTGGCAAGGTTACAGTCAAATGTTTTACAACTGAATTTGCACCATCTACATCACAAGCTTCATACAAATCCTTTGGCACACCCATCAATGCAGAAAGGTAAATCATCATGTAATAACCAATACCTTTCCAAACCGTAACCCAAATAACCGAATACAATGCAACATTTGGATCTGTAAGCCATCCTTGTGCAGGGATATGAAACAAACCCAAAACATAATTCAATATACCTTGTTGTGCAAATAGCCATTTAAAGGCAATTGCAGCAACAACAATAGACACAATTACAGGCAAATATATAAGAATTTTATACAATGTGACACCTTTAATTTTTTGGTTTATAAGAATTGCAATTATTAAAGGTATTACAACCAAAAAAGGGACAGCAACAAACAAATATATAAATGTATTAAACAAAACCTTGTAAAAAACAGGAGATCTCAACAACTCAACATAATTTGACAAAGAAACAAATGTTGGCTGATAAATGTTAGAATTATAATCAAAAAAACTTAAAACAATTGTTTCGAAAAAAGGTATAAAAAAGAATAACACCAGAATAACAGCAGCTGGCAATAAAAAAAGATATGGAACATATTTTTTATAATATTTGTACAATCAAGCCCCCATTAATCATATTTGACTTTAATACTCAATCCATTTTGAGAAATCTCAAAGTCTGTACGAGTCAATGACATAAGCATTGCTCGTTCACCTTTATAATCAACTGACCACGCCCCCAGATATTTGGGTTTTCCTCCAGTAGCAGCATAAGCAAATACAATAATCCTATCAGGATTAAGCACATCCCAACCTATAGGATATATATCCCAACGGTTATCAGACAATTGCACATCTTTGTGTTCACGCCAATAATAACGGATAGCCTCTCGGACCTCTGTTAAATCACGAATTGTACCAGTCGTAAAATCATACACTAAAAGATTTGTTTTCCACAAACCATCAGCTGTATATGATATTTTTTCTTTTAATGCAACTTTTTTTCCATCTACTGACCAATCAAGGACCGTAAGAGTTTTAAAAACATCTAGCTCAAAAGAATCCATACCTGATTTATAGATAGTTTTCTTACCTTGATTCACATGAGCAGATTCAACCCTCTGTTGTAAACTCTTAGTTGTATCTAACTTCATTACAAGAAACTCGCTTGCGGCATTATTTCTTGATGGGTAGTAATAAATAGTCGTATAAACCATTTTGTCATGTAGTGGAGAAACAACGCCAATCGAATTAATTTTTCTAGATTTACGTAAATTATTTAAATTTATCTCAACCATTCCTGGAGGATTATTATATTTTTTTAAAGACAAATCAGGATCAGGCAAATCTACCAACTTCTCATCACGAGGAAATTGGGGAGACGGTATATCCTTTTTACTGTCACCTGCCTTATTAGCCTCACGATAATATTCACTCATCGTTTTAGGCATATTATTTGTCGGTTTTGGATGTTTTTCCTTATAAGCCTTCGTCCAAAAACAACGAGAAGAAATATCTCTTTTAAAATCAAAAGTAAATGCAGGCAAAGACGTTAAAACAAAAAAAACACCAACAAGAACAAATGTACTTGTAATAGAATATTTTTGTTTATAAAACATCTAAACAAGCCCCTCTCTCATTGCAGTAACGGCAGCCTGAGTTCTATCATCAACATACAATTTCTGTAAAATACTGTGAACATGTGCTTTTGCAGTTGCACGAGTAATAAAAAGTTTTTCGGCAATTTCTGGATTTGAAAGCCCATCAACTATCAAAGCTAGTACTTCCATCTCTCTATCAGTCAAACCAAATGTATTTTTTGCAACCTTATAATTTGGTTCAGATTGCGAGGTCGGCGTTGAAGTTTGTTTTTGAACATTAGATAAAACGAGTCTTGCAATAGCTGGATCAAGCCAAGCAGTACCTTCATTTACTGCAACAATTGCAGATGTAAGCTGCTCAGGAGTAGCCCCCTTCATAATATATCCATCAGCACCTGCAGCCAATGCAGCAAAAACATCATCATCACAGTCTCGAGATGTAAAGATAAGGACTTTTGAATTTAGACCAAAATCTTTAATACGACGAGTCGCTTCAATTCCATCAATAACAGGCAAACCAATATCCATCAAAATTACATCAGGCAAAAATTCTCTAGCCATATCAACACCTTGCTGTCCATCTTCAGCCTGTGCACACAATGTTATACCATCGGTTTTTTCGATAACAAGAGCAGTCCCCATTCTTATCATCGTATGATCTTCAACCAATAACACCTTTATATCTTTATCCGCCATATTTTATCCCTAATAATTAATATTTTACTACTACACTTTTTCCATACAATTTAATGACTTTGGTATCATAACAGAGAATACGCTACCCTTTGAGATTTCACTTTCTGCCCAAATCTTCCCTTGGTGAGCCTCGACAATTTGCCTAGACAAATACAACCCTAACCCCGTTCCAACAGAACGTTTTTTGCTTGTACCTTGAGAAAATCTTTTAAACAACTTTGGCAAATCTGCTGATGGAATACCAATACCATTATCTTTTACACTCAAAATTAAATCACCATCCTGATTTGAAGCGATAATTTCAATCTTACCACCTTCTGGTGTATGATTTAAAGCATTTCCGCATAAATTCAAAAGAACACGTCTTAACTCATTTCTATCAGCAGTAATTTTTATTGTATCCGCATCATTATAAGAAACGCAAAGTTCTATTTGTTTCTTTTCAGCCAACGCTTTTATCTGATCAAGACAATCATTTATAAAACCAGCCAAATCAAAAGTTGTTTTGCATAAATTCAATTTACCTGATTCATATTTGTAAACTTCTAGCAAAGCATTAACCAAACCAAGCATATCTTCATTACTTTTTTTCATAGTATCCAAAAGAGTTTTTTGTTTTTCTTCAATTTCACCTAAAGTACCATCCAAGAAAAACTGCAATGTTTGTATTGCGGCAAGCAAAGGTGTTCTCAAATCATGGGTCAACGTTGCAATAAAATCATCTCTCAATCGTTCCATTTCTTTTTGTAAACTTACATTCCTAACAACACCAACATAATTTACATTTTCATTAACTTTGTCAGATAGTATTGGTGCAAAATTAATTTCAACAGGTATTTTTTTATCATTGATATAATTTTTTATAGCTGCATCTCTAAGTAAAACTTCTCTTTTTTCATTTGTAATCTTTTGAAGTTTATTTTCTGCAGAGAAAATTATTTCTTTCAAATCCTTATCGATTAACAAATGCGCATCCAAGCCTGTAAGATTTTCAAATGCAGGATTAGCCTGAACAATTGTACCTTTTGGTGAAACAATAATAATACCATCAGCACAATAATTAATTATGGCACTTAATTTTGTATTAGAAGCGACCAAATCTTCAGTCTTTTTCATAACGATTTCTTCTAATGACTGAGAATATTTTTCTAGCTGTGATTTTGCAATAGAAAGTTCATCTATTTTTTTATTAAGTTCAGAAATTAAACCACTACGTTCAAGTCCATTTCTTATACTTATCAATAAATCCTCATTATTCCAAGGTTTTTCAATATATTTATATATACCAACTTCATTGATAGCTCTAATAGCATTTTCTTTGTCTGCATAACCAGTTAACAAAATCATACTTGTATCAGTACAATATTCTTTCGCATTTGAAAGAAACTCAAAACCATTCATCTCTGGCATCATAAAATCAGACAATATTAAATCAGGAGTATTTCCCTTTATGTATTCTAAAGCCTTTATTGGACTAGAAAAGAATTCAACATTTTCAAATCCTTCAAGAGACAATAACATCTTTAAAGTAGAAAGAACAATCTCCTCATCATCAACAGCAACTATTTTTTTAGACTTATACTCATTCATTAATTTTCATCCCAAATCTCTTCAATATAAAGCATAGCTTATGTTTCACAATAGGACAAATAATTTACAATTGTAAAGTGACATATTATAATTTACTTATTGATAAAAATGGAGTTAGAAAATGAAAGATGAATTACTTTCTATATTAGAAAAAAACAGTAGGATTGACTTCAAAGAACTAGCTGTACTTCTTGGCAAAACCGAAGAAGAAGTACTTGGTGAAATCACAAAACTAGAAAAAGATGGAACAATTTGTGGCTATCATACGCTTATAAACTGGGAAAAAACAGATTTAGAAAAAGTATCAGCACTAATTGAAGTAAAAGTAACCCCCCAAAGAGGACAAGGCTTTGATAGAATAGCTGAAAGAATTTATAATTACCCTGAAGTAAAATCTGTTTATCTAATCTCTGGTGGTTACGACTTACTAATAAGTCTTGAAGAAAAATCATTAAAAGAAATTGCTGGGTTTGTTTCAGATAAATTAGCACCTTTAGATAGTATTCTCAGTACAGCAACACATTTTATCTTAAAAAAATACAAAGACCACGGAACAGTAATTAATAAAACAACAAAAGATGAAAGAGAGATTATTACTCCATGAAAAAATTCCTCTCTGAAAAAGTTATAAATATTAAACCATCTGGAATAAGAAAATTCTTTGACATTGTAAGCGAAATGCAAGACGCAATTTCATTGGGTGTGGGCGAACCTGATTTTGACACCCCTTGGTTTATCAGAGATGAAGGTATTTATTCGCTTGAAAAAGGCAGAACCTTTTACACATCGAACGCTGGTCTAAAAGATTTAAGAAAAGAAATTTCAAGTTATATCAAAAGAACACAAAATATAGAATATTCACCCGATGAAGAAATAATTGTGACAGTTGGTGGGTCAGAAGCCATTGATATCGGGCTTAGAAGTATTATTAACCCTGATGATGAAGTGATAATCCCACAACCTTCATATGTTTCTTATGAACCTTGTGCTATCCTTGCTGGTGCAAAACCTGTGACTATAAATTTGAAAGCAGAAAACGATTTTAGACTGCAGCCAGATGAATTATTAAATGCAATTACAGACAAAACAAAAGTTCTAATATTGCCATATCCAAACAACCCTACAGGGGCAATTTTAGAGCATGCAGACTTAGAAAAAATTGCCAAAATAGTAATTGAAAAAGATATTCTTGTGTTATCTGATGAAATATACTCAGCACTAACATACAAAGGGAAACACATTTCTATTGCATCGCTAGACGGCATGAAAGAACGAACAATACTCATCAACGGTTTTTCAAAAGCTTACGCAATGACAGGTTGGAGATTGGGATATGCTTGTGGTCCAAAAGAATGGATTAAGCAGATGACAAAAATTCATCAATATGCAATTATGTGTGCACCAACAACAAGCCAATACGCAGCAATCGAAGCACTAAAAAAAGGGGATAATGATGTAGAACAAATGAGAACGTCTTACAACCAAAGACGAAGATTTCTACTAAACGCCTTTAAAGAAATGGGCTTGGAATGTTTTGAACCATACGGCGCATTTTATGTATTTCCTTGTATAAAAGAATTTAATATGACAAGCGAAGAATTTGCTACAAAACTACTTATGGAAGAAAAAGTTGCTGTTGTTCCTGGCACCGCTTTTGGCGATTGTGGAGAAGGTTATCTGAGAATTTCTTATGCTTATTCAATTGATAATTTAAAAATAGCAATAGAACGAATTAGAAATTTTGTTAAAAACCTTAGAAAAACTTTGTAATTTTACGACAAATTTCTTTTAAATAAAAAAAAACCGACTATTGCCGGTTAAACTTTACCACATATTAGAGAGAGGAATTAGAGAGAGAAGTTTTATGAAATCTTGTTTATTTCCTCTACTCTATAAATTCCCTGTGTAAATTTTTTATAACTAATTTCAAACAAGAATTAACATTTTGTTACAAAAAAAAATAGAGAACTCACTTGAGTCCTCTATTTTCTTATGACAAAAGCTTTTACTTTGAATATTTAGCTTTATATTCTTCAAGAAGAGCAATCATCTGTTGTTCTAAGTTGTTGTAATCTGATGCAACATCAATTTCATCAAGTTGCTGATTGAGAGTGCCCTCATCACCTTCAAAAGCAGAACCATCCTCGTAAGTGTACGAATATGAACCGTTCATATTTTTAGCGCCATATACAGACTTTCCTGACTCATCAGTATATAAGAAACGACCATCTGCATCTGTTTTGGGATAGCCTCTAACAACATATACATCATCAGCAAAGCCATCAAATGGTTCTCCATCTAAATTTTCGTAAACGGGATCACCATTGTCATTATAAATAGGATTATTATTTTCATCCAAAGATTGTCTTAATTCTACACCATCCAATGTTTTAAAACGCATATTTCCATTTTCATCATACATTGGCTTAGCATCAGTTGCTTCTAAGAATGAAGAATTACCGCCCATTCCACAGCCTGGATTATTCAAGGTTCCTGCAACCATGTCTCCTATTTGCTTATCCAATTCATAGAATGAATATTGCAAATTTTCAAGATCAGTTAATTGCTCACCACCAGCAACCTTACCTTTAAGATATTCATACTCGGGCTCGCCAATTATTAATTGATTTTCAGAACCTTCAAAATTAAAATATGATTTCATAACATCACGCATAGCAGCCATGTACCCTTTGACCATTGATGTCATTTCGTCACGATATTTTACTTCATCTTCATCAAGTCTTGTTTCAACGTTTGTCTTTTGATTTTCAAAGAAAAAAGCAAGAGTTGTAGGTTTCATACCAAAGGCAGTTAGAACATAATATTTACCCTGTTGATCTTTATACAAACCTTCAACCATTGTTTCTTCATATAAAGGAATTGGTAATTTCGGACATTTTTCACACTGTGGCAGAGGATCCATTGGAGAGTGGAAAGTCGAATATGGGTCTAATTCATTATCAATATAAACATCATTAACAACATTACCCTCTTCATCTTCATAGAGATGTTGCACAACGCCATATTGAGCATATTCTGACGGAGTATAAGCACCATCCATAGCTTCAAAGTCAAACATAACATTGAACGTAATAACCTCAGCAAGATTTGGATTTTCCCTAATCATTGCAACTACTTTATCCAAACCTGTCAATGTACTTACAGAGGTTTCATACTCAAATTGACCAGTTATGTCATTATAAATAGGAGTAAGAGCTTCAACACCATCAATCATTAAAATATCATCAACAGGTAAACCAGCGCTCAATTCAAATATAGACAAATGCGCATCATTCATATAATGACCATACCACTCACCTTGAAAATCACCTTGAGCAGCCAACACACCTGTATAATTTGAATTGCAAATTGCAATTTTTGTTCCATTTGCATTACCAATAAAACCGCCAATTCGTTCTGCACCATCAACGGCACTAACATTAGCACTTGAATTACATTTATTGATAGTTACTATACTTTCTCCACCTTCACCAATAAAACCGCCTGCAGCCTTCTTATTAGCAGTAATGTTCCCACTAACTACAGTATTTTCTATAATAAGAGAACTATTTCCTAGTGACTCAACATATCCAACTAAACCACCTGAATAATAAGAAGAATTAACTTCAACATCAATATTTACATTTGTAATTTTGGTATTTGTAGCTACGCCGTTTGTAGCAATTGAACCAATAAGTCCACCTGTCTTTTGGTGACCTTGTACTTTAGAATTTCTTACCGTAACGTTATCAATATTGGTATCAGCAGCAACGCCAATTAATGTCCCAACTGAGCCTTTATTATAACTAGCAGGAGTATTCACAATTACATTATCTAAAATAAGATTTGAAATTGTTGCATCCGAAGTAGAAGCAAAGAAACCTACATTTTGAGTCGCTGTTCCTTCATTAACATTAAGCGACAAATTAGAAATAGAATAACCATTTCCATTAAATTCGCCAGTAAATGGCTCATCGACAGAGCCAACAGGCAACCAATCCACACCACTAAGATCAATATCCCCCATTAAGACATATTTGCCTTTTAAATTATCATTCAATAATTTTAAATCATCTACAGACTTAATTACTGTATAACCTTGGGCAATAGCCTGTTCTTCAGTCATTCTATCAACATCTTTGGTTATATCTACTGATGACGTTGAACTAATATTATCGGTCTTCTCTATTTCATTGGAAGCTTCAACACTTACAGATTTAGAATTCTCCACTTCTTCAGGTTCTTCCAGTAATAAATCTAAAACATTTATATCATCAAGTTTATTTTTTTCTTTTGTCTTATTAGCTTCAGCAGATTTTCTAGCCGCGTCATCAGCAGCTTTTTTTGCAGCCTCATCAGCAGCTTTTTTAGCTTCTTCTTCAGCTTTTTTTCTCGCTTCTTCGGCTTTTCTTTTTTCTTCAGCCTCTTTTGCCGCATTTATTTGAGAATTTACTCCAAAACCATTCGTAATCTCCATAGGAACTCCTTTTTTTCAATAACAATATAGTTATCGGTTTTTCACGAAAAAACTTAAGATTTTTCAAAAATAAATTAACAGTCTGTTACAAATTAAAAACTAAATAGCAAAATTTAAATTTACAGGTTTTCAAAAAAATAATAAGTTGTCCGAGAAAAATTCGTGATAAGAAAACTCTGTTTTGAGTTGACTAGATATCAAGTCAAAATAGAGCCTCTACAGAAATAAATGAGACTAAATGTCCATTTGTTGAGAGTTAAAAAGCAAAAACGCAGTTTTTGTGTGTCGTATAAAATACATATAAACGAATTTTTAACAAAGTGAACAATTAATACTCATAGCAAATGAGCAAAAATTCCCCAAGTAGATTGATAAATCCAAAACACAATATAAATACAAGGTATAAAATAATCGACAATGAACATATAAAAATCCCTCAATTCTAAAACTGGGGGATTTCGCTTTATTAAAAAAAAATGCCCTGTCAATAGACAGGGCATTAAACTTAAAAACAAAGTTTATTCTTTATCTTCAGTTTTTTCAGGAATTCTCATCGCATAGAATGATCTCCATACGAATATCAATGAAATTACCAAGAAAATCCAACCTGCGATAGGTGCAAATTCTCTGAATGATTCATTGATAGAAATTTCCATAGCTAACAAACCAAACAATGTTGTAAATTTAATGATTGGGTTCATAGCTACTGAAGAAGTATCTTTGAATGGGTCACCAACTGTATCACCTACAACAGTAGCATCATGCAATGGTGTTCCTTTTTCACAAAGGTCACATTCAACGATTTTCTTAGCATTATCCCAGCAACCGCCAGCATTAGCCATAAATACAGCTTGGAACAAGCCGAAAATAGCAATAGCAATCAAGTAGCTTACAAAGAATGCTACAGGAGCTGCTGTGTTAGAAGCTGGAGCTGATAAACAAGCAAATGCCAATGCAAATGCAAACAATGCAATAAAGATGTTAACCATACCTTTTTGCGCATATTGAGTACAAATTTTAACAACTTCTTTAGAGTTTGCAACATTAGCTGATTTAACGCTTTCGTCATCCAATTTAATGTTTTCTTTAATATATTCAACTGCTCTGTATGCACCTGTTGTTACAGCTTGGATTGAAGCACCTGAGGACCAGTAAGTAACTGCACCACCTGCAATCAAGCCTAGTACAGTGTATGGATTGAGCAAGTTCAAGATTTTTTCTGGTTCAATACCCAAAGTATTTTGGATAACAAGAATCAATGAGAAAATCATAGTTGTAGCACCAACTACAGCTGTACCAATAAGTACAGGTTTTGATGTAGCTTTAAATGTGTTACCAGCACCATCATTTTCTTCCAATTGTTGTTTTGCAACTTCAAAGTTTGGTTTGAAACCAAATTCTTTTTCGATCTCTTCAGCAACACCTTCACGCTCTTCAATTAATGACAATTCATAAACAGATTGAGCATTATCAGTAACTGGGCCATAACTATCAACAGCGATAGTAACAGGACCCATACCCAAGAAACCAAAAGCAACAAGACCAAATGCAAATACTGCAGGATATCCCATTAATGATTCAGGAATAAATGTACTTGCTACATACGCAAGGTACATTAACAATACAATAATTGCACCAATCCAGAAACCTGAGAAGTTACCAGAAAC
>JAZSES010000005.1:0-4189 GCA_045531805.1 Candidatus Limenecus sp.
TTGATGATTTTGTTACATCTATGCCAAACAAAAATAATTTGATATTTTGTCGTAATTGTTGGCCTTACTTTTTCAAGAATCAAGATAGAATTGCACAAAAACTTTCAGAGAAAACGGATGAAAATTCTTTTTTGGTTACAGGTGATTATGATTTTCTGTTTTGTCCTATGAAAAATAAAAATTGTTATGGTTTCTCTATGCACAAAGAGTTGGACAATGTTTTTGATAAATCTGGTAGCAATTATTTTGATGATATGAGATTTTTGCTTGGTGGAAAATACAGGGATGATCTTTGAACTTTATACTGATTATTATTCAATATATTTCCCATTGAACAATTCCATCACCATTTTTGACTGATCTGACAAATCTGCAGGTATATCATTTTTGTTTATTTTGTTTGGTGCAGTTGGTGAAGTCGTTGGGTCAAATGCTTCTTTTAGCAATTGCGCATTTTCTTCTTCAATCTCTGATGTGGATTGGGGCTTTGGTGTTTCTTGTTTTCTTTCCAACTTGTCTAAAGATGGTTTTGGTTGTTCTTGAGTCGGTTCATTTGGGTCAAGTTGTCTGATATGTATGTTTATATCTGCTACACCAAAATAGTTCATTGCAGCCTTTTTGAGCGGTGCGTTTTTTGAATCTTCTTTTGCTTGTTTTACAAAAATATCTTTGGCAAAACCGATTTCAATACCTTCTTTTGTTAGTGATATAGGTCTTGATAGGTTATAGAAAAACATTCTTGATGGTACGCTTTCTATATTTTGTAATATTCCTTGCCAAGATGTAGCAACATCTTCACTTCCTGTACTAGTTGCAACAATTGATTGGACAGGTTTTTCTTCTTCTTTTTGTATTTGGGGTTCTTCAATTGCTGTTGTTTTTTCTATTGTTGGTGATAATGCAGTTATTGGTACTTCTTGTTTTGGTTTTTCTATAACTGGTTCCGTTTTTTGAACAACTGTATTGATAGTTTTTTGTTCAGTCTGTTGTTTAAATACAGGAGGTGTTGCTATTTGCGATGGCTTACATTCTCCAGTCACTATTCCTGATTCGAGTTTTTCAATTCTGTTAATAAGTTCTGAGTATGCAGAATATTTAACATTTGACGATAATTCTATTATGCATAATTCTAGCCATAAATATCTGTTGGTTGTTTCTTTAATTTCTTTTGAATAAAAAGACAGGCGTTCTATTGTATAAATTAATTGCTCAGGCTCGATGTTTTCAGTTTGTTCTCTGAGTTTTAGTATATGAGCTTCATTTAATTGTGTAAGTTCTGCTGCTATTTTTCTGTCACTACAATTTTTGACAACAAGTGCATTTCTAAAATATTGTATAAGGTTTGAAATAATCTGAAATGGCTCGTTGCCTTTGTTGTATACACTATCTAATAACGTAATTGCCGTTTGGGTATTTGATGTCAAAATGGATGTGCTCAAGTCAAATAGTGATTCAAATGACAATCGTCCTAGCATTTCGTTTACATCATCTGCTGTGATTTCTTTGTCTGCATCAAGAACGCTAATTTGGTCAAGCAAAGCTAGTGAGTCTCTCATTCCGCCTTGAGAACTTCTTGCAATTGTAAAAAGAGCATCTTCTGTGATTGTAATATTTTCTTGCTCGCAAATATATTTTAGTCTGTCAACAATATCTTCTGTTGTTATTCGTCTAAAATCAAACCTTTGACATCTTGAAATAATAGTGTCCAAAACTTTGTGTGGTTCTGTTGTTGCTAATATAAAAATAACATTTTCAGGTGGTTCTTCTAGTGTTTTGTGCAAAGTGTTAAATGCTTCTGTTGTTAGCATGTGAACTTCGTCTATTATGTATATTTTGAAGTGACCATTTACAGGGACGAACTGGATTTTTTCCAATATATTCCTTGCATCTTCAACTTTTCTGTTTGATGCAGCGTCGATTTCAATTACATCTATTGGGGTTGAGTTTGCAATATCTTTACAACTTGGGCATTGGCCACAAGGTTCAAGTGTTGGGCCATTTGCACAATTTAGTGATTTCGCAATAATTCTTGCCGTCGTAGTTTTACCAGTCCCTCTTGGACCACATAGCAAATACGCATGTGATATTTTGTTTAAATTTATTGCATTCGACAATGCTTTTACAATATTTTCTTGTCCAATAAGGTCTTTGAATGCCTGCGGACGGTATTTTCTATATAATGGTAAATATCTTTGTGCCAAAATTTTGCTCCAACTCAAGTCCTATATTATAATTATACGGTAAACCTATAGAAATGAACACAAATGCAAGCTATATTTCCTAAAAAACTTAAAAAAGGTGATACCATTGGACTTTTGTCAGTTGCTGGGGCTATTGATGATTTTAATTTAATTGAAAAAACAAAAAAATATTTTCTGGGTAAAGGTTTTAATGTTGTTCTTTCCAAGAATTGCTTTGAAAGAAATAGATATCTAAGTGGTTCTGATTTTCAACGAGCTGATGCTTTAAATGAATTTTTTGCAGATGGGTCTGTTGATGCAATCATTGCTCTAAGAGGTGGTTATGGCTCAATACGTATATTGGACAATATTGATTACACATTGATAAAATCTAATCCCAAGATTTTTGCTGGATATTCAGATATTACAGCGTTATCTTTGATGATTTTTAAGAATACTGGCTTGGTAACATTTAATTCGCCTATGGGCGTTTCTGATTTTGCTAACGATATTGATTTGTTTAGTGAAAATTCATTTTGGAATACATTTCAGAATGGAATTTCTAAGATAAATCTTGTTGACCCCAACGTTTACAAAAAAGGAAATGCTAGCGGAATTCTCTGGGGTGGAAATTTATCAACTATTCAGTCTCTTTGTGGGCTAGATTTCTTGCCGACCGAAAAGTTTATCTTTGTTGTTGAGGATGTAAACGAGCCTGTATATAAAATTGATAAGATGTTTTGTCAGTTGTTTAATATTTCGGATTTTAAAAATAATGTTGCAGGTATTGTTTTAGGTGATTTTACTGGTATTGATAGTCAGGAATATTATGATGAGTTAATGTATGAATTAGCAGATTTGCATGATATTCCTGTTGTATCTGGCTTGAAGTTTGGACATGAAAAATCAAAATTAACTTTCCCTATTGGTGCAAGTGCTTTGTTAAATATAGAAAATCGTGAAATTTTGTTTAATCAAACATTTGAATGTTGATTTTTTAAAAATGTTTATTAATATAAAACTATGAAAAGATTTTTAATTTTAATTTTATCATTATTCATTTTTTCTCAAGCAGCCTTTTCAGAAGATTATGGAGCTTTGTATCAGAGTACAGAACCTGCTGATTTTCAGTTGATTCATAATATAGATCCTTATCAAAATGAGGACTATCAAAAGTATGCTTGGTCACCTTTTCCATTGTTTCGTTTGAGTTCAGATGTCCATTTTAAAAAGCAGACAGTTCCTGCTGGCTACTATATCTTGACTCCAAGAACATTAAATGGTAGAGATTATGTTTTCTTTAAGGAAGCTGGGCAAGTTAAGTATATTATTCCAGTTGCAAAAAAAGAGCTTGTTCCTGTAGATTTTTATCATAATAATTTACCAAAGCCAAAATATACAAAATGGCAAAGTTTTTGTAATAAAACTCGCGATGGATTTTATTCTATTTTTCGTAATTCTTCAAGAAAAGCTCCTCCGCCTAGCTCATATATTGTGACAGAAATTATTGATAGCGGTTATTATTTAATTGTTTTGTATTATAGTGAACACAAGTATTATCTTGTATTTAAGTCTACAAAAGATTAATTGGTATAAATTTTAATCAAATTTTCTTTATATTTGCGCTGAATTTTTATAATTACGATATAATAGTTTTGAGGAACTATTATGGATAAAGAAAAAGAATTACAAATTATTGAAGATATGCAAGCAGTTGTTGCTCAAATGAGAGAAGATGACATTGAGGAAAATCCCGATTGTGAGTTTGAGCTGTTTGATTGTCAATGTTGTGGAGAAGAAAAATCATTGGCGGGTTCAGTTGTTTATGACGGAATTAGAGTTTGTAATGACTGCGTTCTTCTTGCGGAAACAGGCTTTGCTCTAGGTAAAATTCAAAATATTAATGATTTAATTGTTAATATGGAAGACAAGAAATTAGAAGCACAATGCAGATTTATTAAAGAAGATGAAACACATCATAATAACTAAAAGAGTGGATAATGCTAAAT
>JAZSES010000137.1:0-6608 GCA_045531805.1 Candidatus Limenecus sp.
AATAAACTCTTGCGTTTTTCTTGTAAAAACTTTTTTTTCGTATGATAATCTTAACAAGAGAGAATATTGGTTTAAAAAAATAAAGGAGAAAACCATGACAATTATTGAAGACGTAAAAGCAAGACAGATTCTTGACTCAAGAGGTAATCCAACTGTTGAAGTTGATGTTACATTATCTTGTGGTGTTGTAGGACGTGCAGCTGTACCTTCTGGTGCATCTACAGGTATTTTTGAAGCTCTTGAAATGAGAGATGGCGACAAATCTATTTACCTTGGAAAAAGCGTTCTTAAAGCTGTTGAAAATGTTAATAACGTTATTGCACCTGAACTTATTGGTGAAGATGCTGCTGATCAACAAGCTATTGATAAATTGATGATTGAACTTGATGGCACAGAAAATAAATCTAAATTAGGCGCAAACGCTATTTTAGGTGTTTCTTTGGCTTGTGCTAAAGCTTCAGCTATGGCTTTTGATATGCCATTGTATAGATATCTTGGTGGTATCAATGCTGTAACACTACCTGTTCCTATGATGAACGTTATTAATGGTGGTGCTCACGCAGACAACAATGTTGACTTCCAAGAATTCATGATTACTCCTGTTGGTGCTTCTTCTTTCACAGAAGCTATCAGAATGGGTGCTGAGGTATTCCACAACCTTAAATCAGTTCTTAAAGCTAAAGGTATGGTTACTTCTGTAGGTGATGAAGGTGGCTTTGCTCCAAACCTTTCTTCTAATGAAGAAGCTCTTAAAGTTATTGTTGAAGCAATTGAAAAAGCTGGTTACACTACTGAACAAGTTAAAATTTGTTTAGATGTTGCTTCTTCTGAATTCTACGAAGATGGTAAATACAACCTTGCTGGCGAAGGTAAAGTTCTTTCTAGAGAAGAAATGGTTAACTTCCTAGCTAACTGGGTTGAAAAATATCCTATCATCTCAATCGAAGACGGTATGGCTGAAGAAGATTGGGAAGGCTGGAAAATGCTTACTGACAAAATCGGTGCACACTGTCAATTAGTTGGTGACGATTTGTTTGTTACAAATACAAAAAGATTGAAAAAAGGTATCGAAACTGGTACTGCTAACTCAATTCTTATTAAAGTTAACCAAATTGGTACTTTGTCAGAAACATTAGATGCAATGAATACAGCATTCAAAGCTGGTTATACAGCTATTTCTTCTCACAGATCTGGCGAAACAGAAGATACATTCATTGCTGACCTTGCAGTAGCTACTAACTGTGGTCAAATCAAAACAGGTTCTGCTTCTAGAACAGACAGAATTTGTAAATACAACCAGTTGATTAGAATTGAAGAAGAACTTGGTTCTGCTGCAATTTACCCAGGATTGAAAGCATTTAATGGTCAATCTTGCAAAAAATCAACTTGTTGCTGCTAGTCTTTGATTATAGTGGTATAAAGTTAAAACAGACTCAACTTTATTTGAGTCTGTTTTTTATTTTGCTAAATTTTGTCCGAGAAAAATTCGTGATAAGGAACAAAGTGACGTGAACGAATTTTTGGAGTGGCGTTTTGAAAAGGTGAGTAATTGCTGGCTGCGTTGAGCCGGCAGCAATTGCGATACTAGATTAGATGTTTATTGCTTAATTTCTTTTGGTGCAGCAATTGCATCTCTTACTTTTGAAATAATAAATGCCGATAAACCTGCGGCAGTGGCGCCTCCAATGTATGTAAGTAGTGCTCTAGCATTTAGGTTGTTTAGTTTTTTTAGGTTTTCTGGTGAAAGAAGATTTTTTGCTAGTTTTGCCCCTTTAATGCTAGCTAATCCTTCTTCTAGAATAGTTGGCACCATACCTGTAAAAGCGAGCTTGCCAGCATTCTCTTTTACAAATGTTGTTGTTTTATCAAAGAAACCTTGTGGCTTTTCGCCTTCAGCTTTTTTACGTTTAAACAACGCAGTAAAAAGAGCAACTGATGTTAGTAAAGTCATAGGTCCTCTAAGCTTGTGTAGGACCTTGCCTATTCCTCCCATATGTTTGTTCATTGCGTGTCCCATTTCGTGAAATGCTGCATAGGACATTTTGTCTTTATTTACTACAATAGCGTTTGCTTTTGGTAGATAACAAGCGTTGCGACCTTTTAAGACTGTATTCGCAAGTTTGCTTAATCTATTATCATAGAATTTTTTTAGTGCTGGATTTTTCTTGATCCAATTTGGTAATACCTTTTGGAATGCTTCTCTAACGACTTCTTTATTATTACTTGTTGCATCTATAAATTTCACACCTTTTTCTGCTAATCCAGAATTTGCAAAAGCTTTATCAGCTGCTTGTTTGAATGTGTCGGTATCTATATTTTGAGAAAATTTATTTATTATATTCTTTAGGGGAATATGGCTTAATTTCCGTACGGCTATGTTTGTTGCTCCACCAGCCATATTTGCTACAAAAACTGCACCTGCAGCATTGGCCAAGCCTGCTTTTTGATACCTTTTTCCATTGTCTGTAACAATGATATCTCCTTTTGGAGTTACAGAATGATTAATATTCATTTCTACCTACTTCCTTACTTTATATACTTATATAAAAACAATTTTGCTGAAAAAATTGCCATTGATTTTTAATAAATTTGCAAATTATTTTTATGTTCGTATTTTCTTGAGATTGAGGTTTATTCTTCTTTGATTTCTTTGGGGGCTGTTATTATATCTTTTGTTTTAGAAATAACGTATGTCGTCAGGCTTATTGCTACGGCCATACCTAGATAGGTTGTGAACGCCCCAAGATTTTGTTTGTTTAGTTTTTTTAGGTTTTCTGGTGAAAGAAGATTTTTTGCGAGTTTTGCACCTTTAATGCTAGCAAGACCTTCTTCAAGTACCATTGGTGCTATACCAGCGAAAGCGAGCTTGCCAGCATTCTCTTTTATAAATGTTGTTGTTTTGTCAAAGAAACCTTCTGGTATTTCACCTTCAGCTTTTTTGCGTTTAAACATAGCTGTTAAAATTGCTATTGGGGTTAGGATTTGCATTGGGAATCTTAGTTTCGTAAGTATTTTTCCAACACCAAATACTTTGTCGTTCATTGCATGTCCCATTTCGTGGAATATTGCCCAAGACATTTTGTCTTTGTTTATTATTATTTTGCCATTTTTAAAATTATAATAAGCATTTTGGCCTGCTAAAACTGTTCGTAGCTTTTTAATTATTGGCTTCATGTAAAATCGTTCAGTTATTGGGTTCTTTTTTATCCACTTTGGTAAATTTTGTTGACTGTTTTTGAGAATATTTGCATAATTTTGCTCGGTAACATTCATAAATTTTACACCTTTTTCAGTCAAGTTTGAATTTGAAAAGGCTTTCTCTGCAGCTTGTTTAAATGTATCGTTGTCTGTTGCTGAAATTGCTTTGCATAAACGCTTTATTGGTATATTGCTTAATTTGTTAATAGAACGATATGTAATGAATCCTGCTGTATTTGCTGCTAAAAATCCAACTATTGTATTTGTTGAATTTGGATTTTGGTACTTTTTGCCATTGTAAGTAACAATGTTGTCATTTTGTATTGCCGAACCCTTGATATTCATCATCTCTCCACTCTTTATTTGTGTCTAATCATATAAAACGCTTTCTGGAAAAATTTTGCTATTGAATTTGTATCAGTTTTTTTACATAAAAAAAGCTCCTGTAGAGGAGCTTTTTAAAACGGCATTTTTCCTTTGCCAAAATTGCTTAGACCTTTCATACCTTTTGCACCAAAGCCTTTTGGTAATTTGGGTAATTTCATTTTTCCAGATTTAACTTGGTCAGAAATTTTTGAAAAACCTTTCATCATTTGACGCATTTGGTCGAATTGAGAAATAAATTGGTTTATTTCATTTATTTCCATCCCACAACCTTTTGCGATACGTTTTTTACGACTTGTATTTATTAGAGATGGATTGTCTCTTTCTTCTGGGGTCATACTTTGAATAAAAGCTTCTATTCTTTTTAATTGTTTTTCACCCTCGTGCGCTATCATTTGTTTGTCATCTTTTTTTAATCCTGGGATTGGTAACATTCCTAGTATTTGATCAATTGAACCTAAGTTTTTCATTGTTTTTTGCATATTAAGAAAGTCGTTGTAAGAAAATTCGGCTTTTCTCATTTTCTTTTCAAGTTCTTCAGCTTGCTTTGCATCAAAGTTTTCTTGAGCTTTTTCAACTAGCGAAACAATATCTCCCATTCCTAGAATTCTTGTTGCCATTCTTTCTGGATGGAAATCTTGCAAGGCTTCCATTTTTTCGCCAACACCTGTGAGTTTTATAGGTTTTTGCGTGCAATAAACAACACTAAGTGCTGCGCCACCTCTAGAGTCACCATCAAGTTTTGTTAGAACAAGTCCTGTAATTTCAAGTTGTGCATTGAAGTTTTCGGCAACATTAACGGCTTCTTGCCCTGTCATTGCGTCGATAACTAGCAATTTTTCTTGTGGCTGGAATACTCTATCTAAAATCAGTAATTCTGCCATCATTTCTGTATCAATTTGCAAACGTCCAGCTGTATCTAAAATTACGACATTGTGTCCATTGTTTTTTGCGTATTCTATGGATTCTTGTGCGATTCTTTGGACATCATTACATTGGTCAATTGAGAATACGGGGGTTTGGGTTTGTTCGCCCAATGTTTTTAGTTGTGCAATTGCGGCTGGTCTATATACGTCACAAGCAACTAGTAATGGATTTTTGCCTTCTTTTTTTAATTTGATAGCTAATTTTGCACTAGATGTGGTCTTCCCTGAACCTTGTAGACCTAGCATCATGATAATTGATGGATGTCCGTCTAATTTGAGCGGTTCATTTTTTCCACCTAGTAATTTTACTAATTCATCATTAACGATTTTTATAAGTTGTTGTGCTGGATCAACACCTTGAACAACTTGTTCACCTTCTGCTCTTTCTCTTATCGATGCAACAAAAGCTTTTACAACTCTAAGATTTACGTCTGCTTCTAGTAAAGCTCTTCTAATTTCACGAAGTGCCTCTGACATATTATCTTCGGTAAGCTTGTCGTTGCCTGATGTTTTTCTAATTATTTCTTGTAATTTATCTGATAAAGAATCGAACATAATTCCCCAATATCTGCTAATCTAACCTGTTTTAATTTTCTTATGTACATACAACATAGTCAAGAGAAATATAGACCATATGGTTAATATGTTGTGAAAAAGCTTTAATCTTGAGATTGATGTTTTTGGCATGCCAAATCGATATTATTAATACAGAGAGTTGAGTAAACACCTTTTTGGGGAGTATTGGTAAGAAAATGAGAAGTATCGTAAATATTACAAAATTGTCGATTGCTGGTTTGGCATTGTGTCTCAGTATTACAAATGCAATGGCAAATACATTATCAGAAGTGGAAGTTAGTCCGCAAGGAAATGGCTATGGTATTGTATTAAAGACTGAGTCAGTTGCTCAAATGAAAAAGATTGTATCAGCAAATGATAGAATGGCGATTATTCTCAAAGATGTAAATGTTGCTGATGATATAAATACTGTTTATAACAATGTTTCTGATTTGGATAATGTTACAGTTCAACCAGCTTCCAAAAAAGACGTAAAAATTGTGTTTAAGGGGAAGAATATTGCGAATAGCCGTGTTTCTTTCCAATCTACAGGTAGTTCTTCATTTGCTTCTTCACTACCAATGGAAACATTGCAATTAAACAAGCCAGTATCTAGCTATACTCCAGTTTATAGTCCAGAAGATTTTGTTGAAGAAGAGGTTGTTGCATCTCAAACTTCAAATCCTCAGCTGAATGAAGTTCTTACAAAAATGCATATAACAAGAGAGATGCTTGTTACTATAAAAAAATATGTGAAAGCAGCAGCTAGAAAAGCTAATACTATTACAGGAATGGATAGTTCTAATTTGTTAACAGTTATTGGTATTTTGCTTATAGCTGGTGTGTTGATATTAAAACCTAGAAAAAATAATAAAAAAGATGCTGTTGTTAGAAATACAGAAAGGCCAATTGGTTTACCTTCAAGAGCCAACTTGGAAAGAGAAATTGGTATAAATAAATCAATGGCAAGCAATATGAACTTGAATGGTGCAGCTAATGCAGCAAAGGCTGGCTATGGTATGAGAGCGTATCAGCAAAGCCAAAGAAATCCTTATACAACTTCAAATACAATGTCAAATGGTATTTCTGGAATTGCAAGAAGACCTGTTGGGCAAAGTTTGTCGGGTAAAAGACAAGTATTGGATGCGAAACCTGTAACAAGAGAATCCGCTCCTATTAAGCAGAATAAAGTCCTTTCTCAAAGATTGGCGGAAACAAAGAAAGTTACAAAACCTGCTATTCAATCAACAATGAAATCAGCACAGGTTTCTACATCTGCGACACAAGTAGGTGATTTGGATAGTATGAAATTTTTGGAATCAATTACAAAAATTTATGAAAATAGTGGTAGAGCAGATTTGGCTAAAGGTTTGAAAGATAATCTGAAAAAAGCCCAAATGTCACAGATTTAATGTTGCCAGAAGGTAACCCAAGAGAGAGAAAACTAACTACTAACTAAGTTAAATTAGACGATACTCAACAATATACGGAGCAGATAATGCTCCTTTTTTTTATATTGTGTTTGTCCGAGAAAAATTCGTGATA
>JAZSES010000155.1:0-2708 GCA_045531805.1 Candidatus Limenecus sp.
ATCAAATGATATTCCACCAGTTGAATCTAAGTCCGATGAAAATACAGTATCAGGTAATGACGCTGAAGTTGAGTCTACAACTGATGCTGAATAAATAACACATTTTTGAACGTTCAATAGACAAATAAGGCTTGCGTAGAATCTACGCAAGCCTATATTTTTTGGGTTAAAATATTACCTATTCTTCTTCTGACGGCTCAGAAGTTGAGCGCTCTTCATTTTCGTCATCCTGCACGGCTGCAGGTGTGTTATTGGTTGGTAACGTTAATGTCTTTTTACCTTTTGTGTAAGGTATAATTTCATCAACTAACCCATATGCTAACGCACCGTCTGCTGTAAACCAATTGTCACGGTCAGTGTCTGCTGCGATAGTGTCAATGTCTTTACCTGTATTCATAGCAAGAATACGGTTTAATCTGTCTCTGGTTCTGAGAATATGGTCGGCTGCAATCTTAATGTTCTGAGCCTGACCTTCACTTCCACCAGACGGCTGATGAATCATTACTTCTGCTTCTGGCATACAGTAACGTTTATCACCCGAACTCAAAATGAATGCTCCCATGCTGGCTGCTAAGCCTAAGCAGTATGTGTGAACGGGACTGCCGATTGTTTTCATGGTATCATAGATAGCCATACCAGCTGTTACACTACCACCTGGGGAGTTAATATATAAATGAATTGGTTCATGACTCTTGCTGTCTAAATAGAGTAACTGCAAGACAATCAATTCTGCCAATTCGTCAGTAAACGGACCTGTCAAAGAGATAGTTCTACCTTCATTGAGCATTAAAGCATCAATAGACATTCCTCTTTCACCATCAGGTGTTTTCTTTACTACCATAGGAATATTTCTCATAAAAGCCTCCGTGATTTTATTTTTCTTGTTATAAAATGAATAAGCAGATGACTGATTGTTCAGCCATCTGCGTATCGTCGTAAGTTCTTATATCATACTACTTTCTGACAGCGTTGTAACCCTTCAAGATGTCTTTTACGGTTGCACGCGCATCAGGTGTCTCAGTAGTCTGCTGAGTTTTCTTTGCACTCTGTACCATCTTTGTGGTAGCATAAGAAACCGCATATGATACTAAGAAGGAACTTACGAAATCCTTAATTCCATTCTTGTTCATCATAATTTCACACCTTTCTATTGTAATACTTTTTTCAGAATAAAGGTCGAAGCCCTATAGGGCTATACCCCAGACAACAAAGTAGATAAAAAGGTAGAAATATATGGAATGGAATATGTTTAATATGTCTTTCCATAAATGTCGGTAACGACACCAGTTTTTCGAGTAGTTTTCATATCAAGAACTCTCTGATTTTCGCTTCCGCTATACGGAAGCGAAATGTTGCGTAATTCAGCAACAAATGGTCCATCAACTAGAACATCAATAAGGTCAAGAATATTGTCTGTGATGGTTTCTAAACGCTTATTTTTTGTACTGTTCATTGTTAGGTCTTTATCGTAGATAAAACCTGTGTACATCCAGACTGGTTTGTTTACTTCGTTTTTCACACGTTGTAATAAAGGCAGAATGACTTTTTGATTTTCAGGCTCAAATGGTTCACCACCGAGTATTGTCAGACCGCTGCAGTTTGGAAATTTTAAAGCATTTATGATTTTTTCTTCTGTTTCTGAAGTGTAAGGTGTACCATAGTTGAAATCCCATGTTTCAGGTTGAAAACAACCTTTACATTTATTTGTGCAACCTGACACAAATAGTGATACTCTTACACCAGGACCATTTGCTATGTCATATAGTTTAATATTTGCTACATTCATAGTTATTACTCCTTTGGAAAATTTGTCATACCTAATTCATGCATCTTTTCGATGATTTCATTTACTGTACTTACACCTAAGTTACGAATTTTCATTAGGTCTTCGTATGTATAGTCCATCAGGTCTGCTGCTGTTTTTATTTTAGCTCTTTTAAGAGCATTATTAGCTCGTGCTGATAGATTGAGGTCTGATATGTACGAGTGTTCAAGAACAGAAGTTAAACAATTGTTACTGTCAGAATTTAGCATTGTGTCATCCAATGGTAAATCTATGAGAATCTTTTCAAGAGATTGTAGGATGTTTTTGTGTTTTGACAATTTAGCTTGACTTTGAAGTATAGCTGTATTTACAAGTTTGATATCCTTTTGAATTTCAGATAGTTTTGTGGTTTTATCTTTGTATTCTTGGATATAAGCTTTGTCGTACAGTAAGGGATATAAGTATTCCTTTTGTCTGAGTTTTCTTAAAGCATTAGCTTTGATTTGTCTAACACGTTCTCTACTAATATTTAGTTCTGTTCCAATTTCATTTAATGATAAATCACATATGTATGTTCTTGTGATTACTTTTCGCTCCATAGATGTTAGCATAGCTTTAACAGTTTCAAATTGTTCATCAAAATTGTCGATGATAAATACATTTGATGTTCCTGTTATATCTTCTAGTAAGCGTTTACGCCAATTGTAACTTTCAGGCGTATTATTGAATGCAAAATCGTTTGGATGATTTGTTTCAGCTATGAGATTCATAGTTAGATATCGTCTGAATTTTGATAAATCTAATCCGTATTTAGCACAGACACTTAATTCAGATTGACCATGTATGATATCTTTAATTGCTGAATGTATAATGATTATTTGTTTTTCGTATTCTTGATAACGTTTTTGCATTATTTCTCGTTTTTCTTGAGATATGCTCATAT
>JAZSES010000403.1:0-4706 GCA_045531805.1 Candidatus Limenecus sp.
ATTGTTAAGAAGTATTTAATTTTTAGGAAGGTCTTTATGAAAATTAATTTGGGCAATCATAATATAAATATAGATACAAAAAAAATTGAAAAACAGGCAAAAAAAATTGGCAAACAAGTCGTCCAAACTGTAGAAAATGCGCCAATGAAAGTGAAAAGAGCAGCTCTTATTGCTACATTTTTACTACCAACTATCGGTGTTATAAACAAATGTACAGAACAAGAAAAAGATCCAAATATTATAGAAATAGTTGATGAACCGACTAATGTTGATGATAGAGAAAACTTTTTAAAAACTAAAGAACCAACTTTTCATATTGTAGAACCTCGTGAAGGTGCTTATGCTATAGCAAAAAAATATAATGTTTCAGATAGACGAGTTTTACACGAAAATGGTTTGTCGCCTAATGATATAATTCATCCTGGAGACACAATACTTATACCAAAATCTTATACGGTAAAAGATATTGAAAATCTGGAAGATGTTGCTAAGCTTACTGGATTAAGTGATGAGTATCTTGAGACTTTACGTAATTTTGAAAAAGTCTTCTATGAAATAAAAAATGATAGTCAAGGCAATCCAACAATTGGAATTGGGCATTGGGTACAAAGTTATGAAAAAAGGAAATATAAAGATGGTATTAATGATGAGCAAATATATACTTTGCTTGGTCAGGATTTGTTAAATACTGAACTTGATATTAAAACAAAAATTCCTGATGAAATTTTTGACAAATTACCGTCTCATTTGAGAGAAGCTGTTATAGACTTGGGTTTTAATAAAGGTCCAGGTGCTGTTACTGATAACAAAAAGCTGGTAGAGGCGTTGAATAGTGGTGATTACGTTACTGCAATTGCAAATTTAAACCAAGATTACTCTATTAAAAAAGATAAAAAAGGAAAGACTTATAATAAGCCTGCTAGTGGTTTGAGCAAACGTCGTTTGTATGACATGTCTCATGCTTCCAAAATTTTCAAAAATGGTATTCCAGATAAAATAATGGATTCTGCAAAAGAAGTTTATGCAAGAGGTCTTGTATATATGGAACAGGAATATGAGAGAGGTGAAATCGAAGAAAAAGCTTATCCAAATGTAGTGGCTGAATATAAAGCTCTTGCATATGAATGGTTTGATGGCAAAATTGGTGAAAAAGATAGTTCTAAAGTTGCGGTTCAAAATAGTACCCAATCAAAGTCTGATGTTAAAGAAAATAATGAAATAAAACCCGCAACAACTACAAAACCAACAAAAGCTACTAGTTCTTCTGGTAACAAAGTTACAAAGCTATCAACTTGGTCAGAGTATTGTAATCAAATGCAAAACCCAATAGTTGACAAAAATACAAAAGTGAAAACTCCAAAAAATGGGTATCAAACAAGTTGGACTGCGGAAAACTTAAGAAAATCTTGCATCAATGATGCAAAAAATAAAGCTAAAGAAAAGTTTAAAAAATATTGTGAGAAAAATAAAATTAAGTATAGCGAAAAAATCTTAGATTTATCAGCATTTGATAGGATACCATATCCTGTTGTTGATAAAAATGGAACTATTATTGTTGACCACACAAAAATATTAAAACCACAAAAGCCAAATGGTAAAACTATAATAATTAACCCCGGACATGGTGGTTATAATACTCGAAATGGCTTATTTGATGTGGGAGCTTATTTCTTCAGTAAAAGAGACAATGGTAAATATGGACCAGTACTTGAATATGAAAAAATGGCAAAGTATGGTGATGTAGCAGCTAAAAAATTACAACAAGCTGGTTATGAAGTTGTTCTGACAACAGGCGGTCATTTATACACATTTAATGATCATAAGTCATTCAAAAAAATTACAGATGCTTTAACAAGTGGCAAATTTGATGGCAAAAAACGTGATGTTAAAAATATTGCATTCTTATCATTCCACGCTGATGAAACAGGTGACCCAAATGTTAAAGGAGCTGGTGTATGTTATGACTATAGACATACTAAATATGACAAAAAATTTGCAGAAGTGATGAACAATAGCTTGAATAAAGGTGATTGGATTTCTTCAAAAACTATTGAACGTGGTAGACGCAAAGATGGGCTTCAACAACTATACCAGACAGAGAATATTCCATCACTGTTGTTGGAGGTTGATTATTTGAATGGTAAACATTCATCAAATTTAGAATCAGCAGATTACAGAACACAATTTATTGACCAAGTAGTAGCCGGCTTAAATGATTATTATAACTTTAAATAATCATTGGATTATCTAAGTTAAGATAAGTTAAAGACTAGTAGGTCGGCTTTATGAAGTCGACCTATTTTATTTTACTTTGTAACGATATTTGTCGTAAATGTTTCCTTGGGTGACAATTTAAAATATAATACCTATAAAGTTTATATATTTAATTTTTTTAGAGTTCAAAGGAAGGTTTACCTTGGGCAGACAAGAAAAAAGTCCTCATTCTACGGTTCAATCACAAATTTTTTCAGTCGGAACAGTCAGAAATATTTTAGATTTAGACAATAAAGGAATTGCAAAACTTTGTGCGCAAGTTTCGTTGATGCCGAAAAAAGATATGCATGGTAGAACTTATTTTACAAAGGAAGATATTGAAATTCTTACTCGTATAAAAAAAGATAATGAATCTAACGAGGAGAATGTTGCTGTTGTTACAAATACAGATGTATCGGTGGATAAAGAAGTTGTTAAGACATCTAAAAAAACTTCAAAATCATATGCAACTGTTCCGATGAAGGCTCAACAAACAACTGAAAAAGATGTTGAAATTGTGCCATTGAGAAAGCAAGTTCAAAAACAATTGCAAACAGCAAGACTAGTTCAGGTTGAACAGACACCAGTTGCACCTGTGGTACAAAAACCGATGGTTCCTCAAAGTAAATCTGTTGAAAAAATTTGCAATTCATTGACGATTATGGAATCTAATCTTTTGGATAAAATTTCTGAGTTATTGGAAGATAAGATTTCGACAAAACTAGATGAAAAACTTGATGGCATGGATGAAGTTGTTGTTGAACTTGTCAGATGTAAAACAGAGAATGAGACTTTGCGATACAAAATCAATGAATTGAACAAAGAAGTTTACAACTTGAAAAATGAATTGAGTAGATATAAGTCATTGGGATTTGGGTTTTATATAAAAAAATCTGGTGACTCTAGTTTGTTATAGTAGATAGTATATGGGTCTGGGATTATGAAAAAGGCATTTACTTTTGTGGAGACACTTTTAGTTATTGGTATAATTGGTTTTATTGCAGCTATAACAATACCAGGGCTGAATAACTATGTTCAAAATAAACAATATAGAACAAAAGTTTTGAAAACATATGCAGCTATTGGTCAGGCTACAGACAGACTTATGTATGAATATCGTTCTACAAAATATTGGCCATCAAACTTGTATACTGCTTATGAACAATATCTTAATGTTGCAAAAAAATGTCCACCATCAACTGGATGCAATACTAAAGACAAAATTAAAATGGCTAGTGGTCGTTTTGATACTTCATATGGTGATAATGGGCTATTGCTTACGGACGGAACTTCTTTAAGAATTGGACGTGGTGTTGGAGCTGTTGCTCACTATGGACTTACCGAAGAAGACAAAACGAATGCATTTGCAACAATTCAGATTGATGCAAACGGTCCTCAACCTCCTAACAAGTGGGGGACAGATAGATGGTTGGTTATTATTGTTCACGGTAAAGGGATAGTTGCGACTGGTTCAGGGCACGAAACTGTTGGAGAAAGTGGTGGCTGTAAAAAGATGTATGGTTGTCTAGCTGATATTGTAAAAAACAAGTAGGTGGCTATGGCTAACAATTATGTTTATTTACTTTATGGGAAAATCTACATAAATCTTACAAATTTGTGTACAAATGATTGTGTATTTTGTATTCGTGCAATAAAGGATGACGTAGTTGGAGCGAATTTATTTCTAGACAACGAAAAAGTTGATATAGTAGAAGTAAAGAAACAACTCGATAATATCAACCCAGAGAAATACGAAGAGATTGTTTTTTGTGGTTATGGTGAGCCTATTTTAAAGCTAGAAGAACTCAAAGAAATTGCAAAATATATCAAAGAACAATATTCACATCTTAAAATTCGTATAAATACAAATGGTCAAGGAAATTTGATTTATAAACGTAATATAGTACCAGAGTTGAAAGGTCTTATTGATAGTGTTTCCGTTAGTTTCAATGGGGAAAATCAGAAAGTTTATGATGAAATTTCTTTGCCTAAAATTGAAAATGCGTACGAAGGTATGAAAGCTTTTGTAAAAGAATGTGTTTCCCAAGGGATTGAAACTACAGCAACTATTGTGACCGGATATAAAAATTATGAAGTTGATTTGGAAAGTTGTAAATCTCAGATTGAAAATTTGGGGGCTATTTTTAGAGAACGTCCTTGGCTTGATAACGGATATTAGTTTGCTTTTCAAAAACTTAATACTGCCAATTTATTTGTAGGAACAGGCTAAATAAATTGTCCGAGAAAAATTCGTGATAAGAAGAACTCTGTTCAAAAGTTGCCTGTGGCAAGTTTTGAATAGAGGTAGACAAAGCAAAAACACAGTTTTTGTGTGTCGTATAAAATATATGTGAACGAATTTTTGGAGTGGCGTTTTGAAAAGGTGAGTAATTGCTGGCTGCGTTGAGCCGGCAGCAATTGCGATACTAGATTAGATATATTTGTTTCAATGC
>JAZSES010000287.1:0-4307 GCA_045531805.1 Candidatus Limenecus sp.
TCTTCCTAAGACCGCTTGGCCTCCGACTTCGGACGATAGTTTTCGTTAATTTTGTAATTGGCTTTTGTGTCTTTTGTTTTTTGAGGTAGTACTGTACTTATGAGAATGTAGTCAGTTTTAATCATGTAATCATATTTTTGATAATCATATTCTTCAGCTTTTTCTGGTAAATAGATATCTATAGTATAGCCTTCGTTGTCTAACATTTTTATTGGATAAAGTCTTGCATTAAAACCTGGGAATATTGCAAATTTTGTACCTTTAGGTGTGTTTTTTATAACATTTTTTAGGTAACAATATGGCATTTTTCCTGTATAACCAACGTATAATGAACAGCGTATGCGTTCTCTTGCTTTTTCTATATTTTTTTCTTCTTTTATAACTTTTAATATTCCTAAAACTGGGCGTGCTGATATGTTTGTACTCATTACTACAAAATATGACATTACAAAGAAAAGTATGAACCATTTAAGAACATTTTTATTACTTTTGATATAGGTTATTGCCAAGACTGGTGAAGATATTAACGCCATCATCGTGACAAACCTGATACTAAATACCATGTATGCAATTGAAAATGATAGGCAAAATATATTTACAAAAAATGTAATGGCAAAAATGAATAATGCATCAATTTTTCTTGAATGTTGTTTTTTTATATTATCTACAATTTTTAGAATTATCGACGTGATTAAAGCAGGTAAAAACAACAAAAATCCTAATATACCAGTTCCCATTTTTACTTCTAGTAGGCGGTTGTTTATTTCATTGTTATCTGTCATTTCTACGCCAAGTTCTGGTGGTATTTGCAAGAAAGAGAATATTGCAAGCTTTGCATTAGTTATAGTTTCTCCTACATATTCACTGTATTTAAACCCAGAAAAATCAAAAAGCATAAACATATAGCGTATATAATTTGCAATTATTGCTTTAAATCCGCCTCTAAAACCATGGATTGTTTTTGCACTTTCAGAACCTAAAAAGTCGCCATAATGTAGAAAATTAAGAATATAGTTATAACTTGAGAAAATTATAAAGGTTATAAGCAAATATATAAGAAATGTTGTTATTGTTTTTTTCCATTCTTCAGATTCTTGTTTGTATGTGAAATATGTTAATAACAAAAAGACGCCAGGGAATGCTATAATAGCTGGGCTTTTTGTTCCCATTGCGAGAGCATATGTCAATGCGGAGAAGAATATTAGTGATTTACTTTTTTCTTTTAATGCAAACAAATATATTGTTATTGCTGATAATATTATGCCCGCAACTAAAACATCTGTTTCTATGCTTGAAATTTCAACGATTACAGAAGCAAAGGAAGAAATGATTATAATCGTCCATAGCTTTTGTGCTTCGCTAAATTTAAAATACTTAAGTATGTTGTAAACGCTATAAATGCAAGCTATATATCCTATAAAAGAAAAGAAGTTAAGTCCAATATCTTTTTTTAGAAAAGTTAATACCCAAAAATAAAGTATCTCTGAGTTGATTGGCATAACCAGATTTCTATCATCTGTTATGGTAAAGTGATTTAAATTACCTTGAGAAAGCCAAAACGCCACTCTGTTCAAGTGGTAAGTTAGAGCATCGTAATTAATTATTGGCATGAATACATTTATAGCTATGGTAATTAGTATAAAAAATAGTAGTCCCATAGACATAAACATCAAGATTTTATCTTTTTTTATGATTTTATAAATTTTTTTTATGAATTTTACAGGTTTTGGGCGATATGTTTTTTTACCATTTTTAAACCAGAAAACAAAACTTATTGAAAACATAAAAATATGCAAAATGAGTACATTTATTGCATTTATTGCACTAAAAAGTGAAAGTAATTCAAAAGATAAAACAATTTGAGCAAACATTGAAGTTAGTAATATTAAAAAACCAACACTTTTTGTTTCTTTGCTTTGGGGTGTAAAAATACTTGCTATCAAATAAGATGAAACAAATATCAACACAAAAGATATAAATAACATTAAAAAGTTTGTAAACATAATTTCCACCCAAAAAGTTTTGTATAATCTAATTAGTTTCTCAGTTGCTGAGCCTGCTTGTGTGTGCTCCCTCAGATAGCTTTTTTTATAACTTTTGCATAGTTTGCTAATTGAGTTTTGCTTATTATGAAATTTTTACGAATAAAATAATTATAGTCGAATAATTCACAAATATACACAATTGTCTAATTTTTAAATTTCAAAATTTTGAATAAGATCTGAATGGAAACTAGAATAATTCCACTCTCACTTGTAAACTGTTTATTATTACTGCCGCAATATAGCGGCTTTTTTTAGTTTAGATACTTTGCTTATTTTCTAGCGATCTTAGTTCAAATTATCTACATATAATCTTTCATCGCTAATCAGTTTTTCTATGTTTAATATATTGTAAACTTTGCCATCTATATAAGCTTCTTCTTTTATATACAGCTTGTCCAAAAGAGCATCCGTTTTATGTTCTATAAGATCTTCTGAAATATTTATAATGTCGATAATATCATCAACTAAAAATGCGAGTTTTAATTCTGTAGAATCTAGTACAATAAGTTTTGCTTCTTTTGTTTGGTTTTCTTCATATTCAATATTTATAAATTTTTTTAGGTTGATAACTGTGTAAAAATCACCTTTTAAGTTTATTATCCCTTTTATAAAATCTGGTGTATATGGAATTTTTGTTATTGAGTAGTTTTTTGGCGAAATGAGTTCTTTTACAAAAAGTGAATATATACAATATGTGTGAGAATAAAGTTTAAAAGTAATATACTGGTCTTTGCCATAAAAACCTGTTTTTAAATTCATTTCAGGTGTAGCAGCAATATCGTTTCTGCGTTTTTGCATTATACAAAATGATTCTTCATCTGTCGGGAATAATGATGAATAATTTGTTGTATTATTCAATGTTGCAGAATTTTTTACGGTTTCTTCTAGTTGTTGGATACTGATTATATTTACAATGTCTTGATCAATTTTGTAAAAAGTTTTGATAATATTGTTGAAGTTTTCACCCATAACCCGTTGAATTTGTGAAGGTATTGCATTGAAAAAATCCGTAACTTTGTCTACAATTATTGCAAATAGTGATTCTTCGCCTTTTATTATAATAATTTTGTTTGAAAGTTCATACTTTTTTTGTTCTAGGGAAAATATTTTTCGAATATCAACAATATTTATAAATAAATCATTGTAATTCAAAATGCCAACAACATATTCTGGTAGTTTTTGAGGGCTATTTATTAACGGTAGAGATGTTACTTCCAACACATGTTTTGCATTAAGAGAATATGTTTTGTCGTCTAAATTAAAACATAGATGTAGGTTATCTGGATTGTCGATAGTAAGCAGTTTTTTTATTTCCATCAAAATACCTTTTACATATTGGCGCAATTAAGAATTTGTAATAGAATGATTATATTGTATTTCGGGGTAAATATACAAGTGCCTTGAGGAATTTAAGAAAATTTATGAGGAGCTATTTATATGAGCAGTAGTGATGAGTTGAATTACAGGAAAAAATCCGATATAAAATTCATTCTGGATATTACTTTTTTGGTTGTGCTTTTGGGATTAACTACTTTAGCAACACTAAAACATATGTTACACACAGGTATTGTTGCTGGTATATTGCTTTTGTTTGCTGCATATATTGCTCAATATTTATGGTCAAGAGAATGGTTGTCAAAAGAGTTGCATCAGAATTTGCAAGAAAAAGAAATAAAAACACAATCGTCTGCGCAAAAAATCTTAGATTTGACTGTTTCTCAAAAGGAAGCTGTGGAGAGATATGAGTTTTCTAGTGCAAAAACTTTTGGTGGTGTTGAAAAATTGAAATCCCTTGCTTTTACTATGAAGCAAAATTCTAAAGAAATTGTTGATACAATTTCTCAAACTTTGAAAAATACAGAAGCTGATAACAAACCTGTACAAGCAAATATTGAAAAAATGATAGTTTTAAAACAGCGTATTCAAATTATTGCTGAATTGATATTGGAACTAAGCGAATATATTCAACAAATTGGTTCTATTATTGGTCTAGTAGAAGATATTGCTGAACAAACAAATATGTTAGCTTTAAATGCGGCAGTAGAGGCGGCTAGAGCTGGTGAACATGGTAAAGGTTTTGCTGTTGTTGCTGGTGAGATTAGAAAACTTGCGGATGAATCTAAACAAGCAACAAACAAAATTGGTTCTTTGATTAATGATATACAACATACAACAAATTCTACTGTTATGGCGACAGAAGAAGGTAGCAAGGAAATTGAATCAGGTGTTAAGCTTGCAGGAAAAATAAGTCGGATCGTAGCC
>JAZSES010000052.1:0-3557 GCA_045531805.1 Candidatus Limenecus sp.
CCGACTTGCAGTAGATGTTTCAATAAAGTCAGTATCAGTTTGAGTAATAACAACTTTCTTATATTCACCTTTACATAAGGCATCAAATTCATCTCCTGTTATTCCAAGCTTTTCAGCTACTTGTTCTTTAGTACCAGAAAATTCACCACTTAATTTCTTAATCTTTATACTTTTATTCTCAGCCTCAAATAGCTCGAGCAAAATAGTAACTGCTTGTGTTCCATTCTCTTTAGCTATGCGTAATAGCTCTTCTTTTTTTCTTGTGTCATATCGTAAATGTTAATTAATTGTCGTTTAATTCGATACTTGTATCTCCTTTTTGAAATTTAACTTTATAACCAAGCTCAATAGCACGAAATCCATATAAAAGAGTTGGAAATAAAAGAAGTTCTCCGACGGCTGTTAGCACAGAGCCATCAATAGCTCCCATTGGTGGGACGAAAAAGCCGCCAATTATTAGGCCCACCGATACAAAAAAGCATACCAGAAATGTAAAGCGTGAAAGCAAAAATGTTCTGGTACCATCTGTTTTTACATCACTAATTCCCATACTATGCCTCCTTTCTTTATTGATTATCAAAATCATCGTTGTAATGAGAATTCTTAAAATCACCGCCAAGTTCCTCAGGAATAAAGCCACCTAAATTGACTATCACATTATCAGTCTCAAATTCACAAGTAACTGAGGCTAAATCACCTTGTTGTTGCCAATCAACATCCATATCAAAAGTAAGCATATCGTAAGTTTCTTCTTTGCTCTTAAGAACTTTATTAGAGCAAAGACGTATAAGCCTCATAGCATCACAAATATACTCTGGGATTATAGTATTAAACTTATAAACTTTTTTACTTACTTGGCTTTCAATGAATGAATAACCTAAACGTTTTGTGGCTTCTTCCTCAAAGTTATATTCTGGTTTACCGAGTTCAGATTTAAGATAAAGCTTAAATCTAAAATTATCTTGAAATGTAATCAACCCATCTTTAAGTGCAAAATCTCCTGTTTCATTCCAGTATTCTATTTCTAAGCAATCATTCAACTGATTTGTACAACAAAAAACTTCTGAATAAAACTGAATTCCAGTATTAAGTTCAATTACTAAATAGTATTCTCCTTCATATTTTATATCGACTATAGGAAAATTTGCAGGATGATAGATAACGAGCTTATAACCATTAACAGATATTATAGAAAGACCAGCATCTTTCATTAGCTGCGTTATATCTATATAATCTCCGTTAATCTTACAGATTTTTACACTATTAATACTTGAATTATTAACTGGAATTACAAACTGAAATGGAGAAATAGCATTAGCTTTTGTAATCAATGGAGAAATATGGCCAAAAGCATAAGTTTTACGAAACTCTTGTTTATCAAGAGAATCATAAAACTTAAGAGGCGATAAACAAATTGGGTTAGCCATAAATACTACTATTTCTCGTTAGCAAAAGTAATGAATTTTTTCCAAAATTTAAAGAAATTTTTATTAAAAAATGTTAAATTAGTTTGGTTCGTATTTCAACTCAATTTTTGTCATATTAGTATCTAGATTTATTGACATTTCTTCGATATAGCCATTACCTATTTCTGTATGTATTAAACCAGTCATATTATCAACTTTAATTTGATTAGTTGGAAATTCTATATTGTGTTTCATGCACTTTTTTATGCCTCTCGGTACTATGCTAACGTCATAAGAAATCCCATCATAATTGATATTTGAAGCAGGCATATCATCCATATAATACCTCATGAGATATAACCAAGAAGCTAAATAATTTTGTGGTTTTCCTGCATAAATTACATCTCCATCATACAAATTAGTAACTTCTGTAATAGGAACTTTATAAGAAGAATTAGCTAATAGTAGTGCAAAGCCATCAGAACTAAATTTATCAGGAGCACATATCATCAAATCAATATCTGAACTAAAATTATTAACATTTATTTCATTTGTTTCATCTTGTTTAATATATTCAGATATTACATCGATGTGATTATTGCCAAATACATCTGTGCAGTCATCCATCCAAGTAAATTCATATCTAGCTGCAAGTTCTGTTTTGTCAAATTCTAATTCTTGCTGACAGTATAAAGCATGTTTTTTATTAAACTTATCAAATTTATTTGTAAGGTCAAGCTGAACACTTGGTTCATTATAACTCATACCATTTAGAAAATAACTAACATGCTCAATTCGTAATCTGTTTTCATTATCTATAAACCAATAACATCTAAAACAATCTCTTAACATGTTCATAACTTGTTCAAATGTTATCTCTGCTTTTTGAGCTGCTTGGTCATAATTACTTTTAAGTACATTTGATTTTGGAGAAATATATATTCTACAGCCATTTCTCTGTGTATCATATTTTACAGGAGATATTCCACTATATAAAAATTGACTGTATTCAGATGTACCTTTGTGTTTTATACTCGGGTCAATTTCTCTAAGTAATACTGAAATAACATCAGCTAAATCGTAAGCGTCTTTAAGAACAAACATAGAATCAAAAGCATTAATTCTATTATAAAAATCTATACCAAGTTCAGTCCAAATACTAGTATTAGCCCATGAACTCCTACTTACTGGAATAGGTTTTGTGACAAACGTGTAACCAAAATCATGTATGTCAAAATAATTTCCATAATCATCTCTTCCATATCTTGTTGGTTCTATTGATGAAGCTACTTTTTGGCTAATAGTTGCGCCAGATGCTCCTATACAGTATTTATAATTAGCTCTATTATATGCAAAATCATCACGTGGTAAATCATATAATGTATAAGTTACTTCATCATAGGTAACATACTTTTTATCACACACTATTCTGCAATAAACTCCATAATTTATTATATCATCATCAAGTAAAAAATATTGATTTGGAGTAGACTCTTCCACAGTCCAAAATTGATAAAAGCCTTCATCATCGCTGCCATCTATTCTGAAATTTCCTTTGTCTTTAAAAAAGAGGTCTTGTGTCTTATATACTAAAGTCCCTTGACTTTCACCTGGTAGTTTAGTATATATACCTATGCTGTATAAATTCACTTTAAGTTTTCCATCAACATTAAAGACTTCATCTTCTTTTTCAGTTGCATTAAGAGCTCTACCATTAGATATTCTCCTAATGGTTGAATCATATACATCGCCTACCGAATATTCTTTATCAAAACTGAAAAATGAGTTTGCTTCCACTTTATTAACCCACGTGCTTGAACCTGGGTCTACAATATATGTTCCATTTATATCATAATCAAAGCCACTAAGATGTATTTCTAATTTCCTATCTATTTCATGAAAATGATATTTATCTACTAATTTGTTATTATCAACCACTACATCATTTACGTCATCTTCATAATATGTTCCACTTGCTTCAATTATTGTAATATTATTTGCACCAGCTGTATAAAATTGATAAGCAAAACGTTTTGTAAGTGTAAGTGGTGTTATTTTTGGAGCAAGCTTTATTAAATCATAAGTATTATCATATTTATTAAGTATATTAATATATTTATCTTCTGGTGACAGTTTTAATTCTACAGAACA
>JAZSES010000366.1:0-30787 GCA_045531805.1 Candidatus Limenecus sp.
GTTTGCTTTTGTAGAATCTGATTTTAATATAGTGTTGTGAACCGGCGGTTTATCTTTTTCTAGTATAGATTCTTCAGCAATTGTTAGCTTATTGCTAAAAGTATTACAAAAATACATTAACACGTTATTATTTTGTAATACGTCCGCATAAGATTGCAATGATACCTCATTGAATAAATCGATATTTATATCTATTTCCATAGGATCATAATTACTAGTACTTAAATTATATTTATCTTTATTAAAATCAGTTGCTTTTGGATATTCAATTAAAGAACCTGTTGAACTATTTGCTCCTGCATCAAAATAGTGAATATTTTCGTCAGCTTCATTAATAGTATCGATGATATCTTTAAAATTAATTTTTTCGCCCAATTCTAAATTAACTGCGCTAAATCTACGACTTAAGGCTAAGAACACATGATATAGAACCAAGTTAGCATCTACAGGTCGCATTGGTTCTTTTAAGTGTATTTTACCGTTTATAAAGAATGGGAATTTTCTAACGGGTGCGTAACTTAATTTAGCTGAATATAATTTGTATTGGTCTAAATTTGATTGACTAACAGTCGAATCATCGGATGAACCAATCACGCGTTCTGTTAGCATATAATTAATATATCCGTTAGGTGTTACGCCTTCAGTGTCTTCATCAAACTTAACTATTTCGTTTATAGCAATATCGGAATTACCATATTTTGTAGCAAAATTATCATATATCATATGCATTTGTACAGTGTATGGTGCGAATCCGAAATGAGCAGATTCTAAATCGTCGAGTACATCGCCGTCTTTGTCTTTATCATAATCTTTTATACCATCATTGTCAGAGTCTGAATTGATGTCCCTTTCTTCAACAGCTGTACGTTTTATCTTACCGTTAACTACAGAAGCATCTTCATATACTATAATATTTTTATCGTATAAATCTAACGCGATTTCATCGCCATTTTCAACATTACGATATTTTGTTCTTAGTGAGTTTAATAGTTTCTCATTTATTTCGTCAGCACGTTGACCGTCAATAGCTTTAACTAATGACATAGGCGTATTAGTTAATCGTTTCATAAAGTTCTCAAAATCAATTAGAGTAACTAGCGTATTATAAGTACCAATATAGTTTCTAGAATCTAAATATGCTGAATGCGCTGATTGAGGATCTTTACCGGCGATATTAACTAAATTAGGACTATGCCCAGTATTACTTCCGTGCACTATAATTATATTGTTGTTAAAGTCACTTCCACCATTGTTTATTCTCTTTAACGATGGGATTGTAGTTAATACGTTTGAAGATACAGAGCCCATAGAACCGCGTGTATTCAAATAATATAAGGTAAAATTATGTATTTCATCGAATGATGTTCTCCAGTGAGGAACAAATTCAATATAAGGTAAACTATATTCGTCCACCCCAAATTCAAATCTTGGTAATGTTTCAGTTAATTCGTTAATACTATCTACTAAATACCATTGGTAGTTTTTATCATCTTTAAGCCATATATGATTCTGGTCTATCTTTGATATTGGCAAATAATATCTGTTGTTTGCATCTATAGCTGTTGAAGAAAAATTAATAGACTGCAATTCACCTTGTACTGCTTTAAATTTCGCACTTTGTTTCGAAGGTATTGTTACAATTCTATTCGTGTTCCAGTTAGCTGGTGTCTCATCTGAAGCTAAAATAAAATATGCAGGCGCATTAGATATTAAATTACTAACTAATCTCTGAGTATTATGTGATGTCGGATTAAATAATAGTGTAACCGCAGTATCATTATTATTATAAATTTCAATTTCTAACTCAGCTGACTTATACCAATGCATCTTATATCCAATTAGATCGAATAATCTTGATGCATTTTTTCTCTGAGTTACAGTTTGTCCAAAAAATTCAAGCGATTGTTTATCTATGTTATATGATAAGTTATCGCCTAGAGCCGACATTAACGTCAACAACACCATGCCTGGGTCTGACTCTTCACGGTTTGTCCATATATCAGTTAAACCAGGTATGGCATTTACTAAATCTTGCTTTATTGAATTAAAATCTCTACTTGTGTATGAAAGCATATTATTTGCCATTTACGCTCACTCCTACATTTAAGCTAGTCTCATTGTATTGATTTGTATCAACTAATTTATATCCGATAGTTATATGTATATGACTTGTTTCAGGGATAAATTCAACTCTTATCATATTGTCAGATGTAATTACTCTGCTCTCAAATTTAGTAATTGCGTCCACGATTATGTTACGTAATGTATCGAAATATTGATTATTTACGTAATCAAATGTTACTTCATATAGTCCTGAACCTAATTCAGGCATCCCAAATAATTCCCCAAAACTAGTTT
Organism: Candidatus Limenecus sp.; assembly: GCA_045531805.1. Lineage (GTDB taxonomy): Bacteria > Cyanobacteriota > Vampirovibrionia > Gastranaerophilales > Gastranaerophilaceae > Limenecus. The sequence goes on from JAZSES010000366.1 coordinate 2,359, forward strand.
GTATTAATAAGGCAATGCATCTATTAATAGATTCGATTGCTGTGTCTAACATTGTTTTGCCGTTAGACGCTGAAAACATATTTGGGTGACTTAGTGAATTTGTATAAATCATACGTTAATTAAATACCTCTTAATATAATATTATATTTAGTTATTATTTATATATTTATTATAATATTCTATTGCTTTTGGTCTACGCTTATCAGATACTTCATAATCAACATTTGCGGGTCTTTCAAAATTTCTGCACCAAATTTCTGCGGCATCAGCGGCTCCGTCAGCTGAATTAGAAACTTTACGTATTGGCTCATATGTGCTTGATTTGTATCCATTAGTTAATTCGAACTCTAAATACTCAAGTTGACCTGATAATGACGTGTAGTCATGCTCATTTTGATTACACCAATTCATTAAATTAGTATACCTTGAATTATGCCATTGACATATTCCATAACTAGTGCCGCTGTCACCTAAAGCAGTTGTTCTGAATGAGCTTTCATAGAATATATTACCTAATATACCGCAAGCAGCCGCAACACTTAATCCCATTGTCTGAGTAAAATACATAAAACATTGTTCTTCATTAGATGTAGATTTACCAGGTCTGAAGCCATCTAATATAAATTGCGTCGTTCTAGTTTTTTCCATTACATGACCACCAGTTGATTGATTACCACTACCTTGCGTATTGCCTTCAATTGTTTTTACTGAATTATCTTTTTGATCTTCGATTACGATACCAACGTGTTGCGCATTAGTACCCCCATTCCAGTTAAAAAATACAATGTCGCCTGCTTTGAAATTACTATTTATAGCATCACCTGCGTTTTTATGATAGTTGCGTAGTGTTTCGCAGAGTGCAGTTTTTCCACCGCCATAATAGTATTTTGATAGACTAGGGTTTGTATGCTTAAAACACCACCAAACAAATGCGCAACACCATGCATATCCATCACCGCAAGTGCCTTCACCCCAAAGCTCATCATTATATATGCATTTATTATTTCCATCGTCCTTTTCATTAATTTGACTTTTAGCTACACTCACTAATGACGATGCATCTGAAAACGGCGGCATTAAATCTCCATCTACGACAAATGCGCCGGATGAGTATGAATTACCTACGCGACTATTTGCAATTTGAGGATCTGTAGTTGCAGTATAATTTCCTAATTTACCAGTTATTAATAAATTATTCATATCATCATTCAATGCTTGAACTAATACTAGTTCACCTTCTTTAAAATGTGAATCAACTGTAAATTCACCGCTTGACGTTATAGGTTTAACTATATTTGCAAACGGCAAATCAGTGTCTTCTACGTAGATTGAACTATTATTTTGAGTATCGCCTGATTCAGATTTAAAACCATGAATATCAGGTATTCTAACGCGTATTTTTATACCATTATCGCTAACAGCTTCTCTGTTGGAATTTTTTGGTATAACTGCAACAAACTGTTTGATGTTAATCACCTAATTTATAGTTATATAAAATATTGTATAAAATATTTATTATATCAAATTGTAATTTAAGTTATTTTTGTGTCTGGATTCAAGTCTTCTAATAATTTATATATGTAATTTGTCATATATTCATGAACTTGAGATTCACTATATAATAATTTATAATTAGTAATCAGTAAACCACCGTCTAGGCTGTCACCCATCTCTTTTATGTAATACAAACCATCGTATAATGTATTACCGCCGTTAATTTTGTTTGTAATGTGGAGTGTATCGTCAATGCCAAATACGGTGCTGTTCACATCAAATATTACGCTTAGTTCAGCATCATTTATGTTATTTATGTGATCTTCTAATTTTAATGCTAATTGTTCCGCATATTCAGACATTTTTTCACGTGATAATGACGCGGGTAAACTAGGCGCTATTAATGAAACTATCTCACCGTTCTCAATATCAACTTTGTCTGATTTACTTAATGTTTGACCAAATGCTGAAACTAGTGGAATAAGATTTGATGAAAATGAACAACTCGTAACTGTATTATTTTTACTATTATTACTAACAACATAATGACCTAATTGTGAACCAGAATAAATTGAAGCATCAGTGCCAATTTTTATAATCGGTAATCCATTAGTGTATTTATTATCGACATAAATCATTTGGTACTGTAAACTGCCGTGACTACTAATATCAAATAGTTTTTTAGCCGCAGCAACTCGTTCAGTCTCTCTTCCTAATCCAAGTTCATAGCCAGAATCATATAAGTCGCCTATATTAAGTTTATTACCCTGTATGTCATCTCTATAATATAATGAATGAATAGCCTCAGTTTCATCAATTTGAGTGTCTTGTTCAATAGAAATTACACGACCTTCAAACGCCGTACCTGTTTTACCTGTAAATGTTAAGCTATACGTAGAATAACATATATTAACTAATTTTTTTAATTTATTAATTAATGATTCTCCTGTAGTAACTTCATAGCCGTTAGTCATTATAGCTGTAAAATCAGTGTCTTCGTCATACACCTTGTCACTATGTTCTACGATAACAGTATACACATTTCTAAAAATGTAATCGGCTAATATTTCAATTACATCTGATAATCTCATGCCGGCAGGTACTTTATTTGCAGCAATTTTACCAATAATCGTGGCTTTATCTAAATTTATCTCTGTGCCACCATACACCTTAGTAAATTCGTTTGATATAGCGTCATCTGCATCAGACCACATGTCATCATTAAAGGCATTCTCATTCAGTAATATATAATCCATATACGTTAGTTCATCATCATTGTTTATATCATAAAATGATTCTTTATCTAGTGATGTTTTCATTGAATTTATAACTGCTGGTCCTAATACACCTTTAATTTGATACGTCACAACACCTTGGTCTAAAGATTCATAGAATTGACTTACAACAGCCTGCTTAAATGATATCTTTATCCCACCAACCCAGCCATAAGTTAATTTTGCGTTAACTTGCAATTCTTTAGCGTCAGAATTTACTTCGCCCCCAAGTTTGCGCATACATTGAGCCAATTTTATTCCTAGTAAGTCATCGCCCTTTGTAAACGTATCGGGCGCATATATTAAACTTAATTCATATGAGCCGGTCATGTCACGTACACGAGACGCACTAAATGATGATATATATTTAGGAGGTATACAACCAGTTGAAAAACCTTCAAAATCTAACTGTATGAATGGTACTAAAGCAGCTTTAAGCCCGTTAAGACCACTAAAATCTCTTGCATGTTCATTTACTCTACTCATTTACGTTTAACCAATGGTCCCCCAATAAAATACAATTCATTGTACTCCGGTATTTTTAATATTGAACCTTGCATCACAGTAAAAGGATCTATGATATTGTTTGCTAGTGCAATTACCCAATAAAGTTGTGGATCGCCGTAGTGTATTTGCGAAATCATGTCTAAGCGACCTTCTTCAATAGGTTCAACTACATGATATTTACTTATAGTATTTGATAAATTAAAATTATTTGCTGATTCTAAATAAGTCTTATTATCTTCAAAATCAATTATGCAGTTGTAAGTTTGATACCGATTATCATAATTGCTATGTTTAGGCGGTATAAGTTTTAAACTAGTTTTTCTTTTATATCCTTTAATCAACTTGTTCTGTAACCTCCCATTGAACGAATATCACTTGCAGTTTTAGGATTACCTGTAGTTTCAATTATTGTAAATGACACTGTAACAACATTATATTTATCATCTTCACCTATAGGTCCTTCCCAGTCTGTGGATTGGTCAACCATTATTCCTGATATGTATATTGAATTACCAACCTTTACCGTTGTACGTATAGTTGCCACGTCTGCACCGTATTTAGGATATGCCGCTGATTCAATGTATCGAACTATTTTTTCAATTTCAGTAATATTTCCAATCATTTCACGATGCATTTTAAATGTGAATGGTATTGAACGCGGTCCAGAATTTTCATATGCTTGATATGGCTCAGAACGACCCAACGAGTTTGACGCTGAATATGATATTTTAGTCGAATCTTTTACACCTTCAGGGTAGCACGGCATATATAGTGATATGCCATCAATTGTAATTACAACTTGACCTTTGATGATATTTGGATTACCAATTACATCAAATCTAGATTTACCATATACATATTTATCATTACCTAGATATTTAACTCTAAAATCTCTATCAGTGCTGTAGTCATCTACACTTGACGTAGTCTTGTCAGTACGATAGTTATTCGATGTGTCTTCGTTTTGAATATTGCCAGTCATACCGAATGAAAATGACCCATGCGAATTACTAAGTAATTTTCGGTTACCAGCCAGATTTATCAATTCTTGCACATAATTACCAATTAATTCGCCAGAATAGTCAGGCATATTACTGTTATAACTCGACAATGTATTTGCAATTGATATATCATTTACGTAACCAGCTATATAGTCATTTGTAGCTTCACTAAGTAAATCAGTCCCGGTATTAATTACGCTTGTTTGATATTTATTACGTTTTTCTGGTAGTATAGGTTCATGAACAGATATAAACGAATTATTTTCAGTATTTAATTCAGTTGCATTTCCTAATGTAAAATCATCATTATTTAAATCAAAATCCATAGACAGATTAGTTGAATCATCAATTAGATTATCAATTAATAATTTATATGAAATCCCAGTTATATCATTAACAGTATCCCAATAATCTTCAATTGATGTACTGCCATTACCAACTAAAGGTACAATCATTGTTAATCTTCTGTATGGTTTACAATTGCTGCCTTCGACATTTTCAAGAAAATCGTATGATACTATTTTATTGTCCACGTAATTAGGTCTTATATATTTGGGTGATTTCGCTGGCATCATAAATGTATGTCCATCGTTTGGGTCTCTTAACCAATTATTCAATTTAACTAAATGCAAAACACTTGTATTAAACTTATTCGCGATATCGCCTAATGATTCAAAGTTTTTATATGAATAACTAGTTGTTGCCATAAGATGAACTCCTTATTTCATTTTTAGACCTTAAATATTTTTCGACATATATGTCACACATGCCAGAGCAAACTATGTGCGGATCTTTTGACTTTAATTCCATTTGTATTGCATAAATATGCTTTGACAGATCTAAGTCCCATATACCTGGCTCATATTTGTAATCTGTAACGTTAGATAACATTTTTTGAATTAAAGCAATGTCCTCCAAAGAAGAACCGGGATTGATAACAGTATCTAAATTAACATATTGAATTATGCTATCATATATTGGCCAAGAAGCAATATTAAATTTATTAATGTCATTTACTGAATTATTCAAATTAGATATTGTTTCAGTATATCCGCTTAATCTATCATAGATATGATTCTCAATTGGTGTATCAAGCTTATTTACTGTAATATCTGTATATAAATTTGCGTACTTTATAAATTCACCGGCAACAGATGTTGCATCATTTACAATTAATCTACTATCATTTTCATCAATAAAATTATTAGGATTAAACATATCATTTAAATAATTGTAAATGCATTTCGCCAAATCTAACGTATATTCATTAGAAACGGTTAAGCTTGAATTGAAATCATTCTTAAGTTGCATTGATATTTTGCTAAATAATATACTTTTATCAGATAAATTATAAAAATTCATGTCGTTAATACTAAAACCTTTCAATATGTTAACTATAATGCTGTAAGTGAGTAATCATACGCGATATTACCGCCTTTATTATTTCTACCAGCTAATATATTAGTTACATTTAATATTTGATTCAATAAGTTTATTATCGTATCTGTTTGACGTACTACTACTGAATTTAATTGACCAATAGTATCACTAGATGCGACATGTTGTTCTGCGCGTTCTACAGCTACTTCAGCAGCTGTTCTAATTTGTTCGCCTTTATGTAACAATGCGGGGTAATTATCATATGGTATACTGTAGTCACCGACAGTACCAACAGCGAACGGCGGCTTATATGAAAATTTCGCTAAATCATTATATTTTTCATATACTTTTAAAGGAGACATTTCTATAGATAAATAGCTATTTTTCAAGTCATCATATGATATTCCTAAAGAAGTTTCAAAATGTTGCGGTTCCTTATCATTATAATCTTTCAACTCTTTTAATGTTGCAAAAAATGTATCAAGGGTAGCTTTTTTATCGATTGCTTTTCCATTTTCATCAACAAATCTTAAATCATTCCATTTTGTAGACTCAGATAATGCATATGACAAATCTGATGGTGCTATTAAACTATCGAGCATTTTTGCATAAGAGTCAACTGCTGTATCATGTTCAGACTTGGCGTTTTTAATAAAATCTTCATATGCTTTCTCAGTATTCCATCCGTCTTCTTCTAAATAATCATTATTAATTATGCCTGATGATATGAGAAATCCAGCAAATTCTTCATTCGTCATTTTATCAATTATACTGGGATCTACATCAAGACCTAAACTGCTTATCCAATTTTTTGCGTCATCTCTTGTAATGCGAGTATGCATTGTGTGATTTACATTATCGTCATCGGTATATACATATGATGCCATTACGCCATCATCCCAAAATCCGCTAAAGCCAGCGTCGCTAAGATTAGCCTCGGTCACAGTCATGTCACTGCCACCACGACCATTACCTGTAGCACTGAATACTTGTTTTGGTGATATATTACTAAAATCTGCACTACTAGTACCTAATTCAAAACCAGACACTTTTACGCCATTATCAATTTTAGATATTGAACTATTACCAGTATCAGTTACTTTTGAACCAGTCCAACCTGCCTCTGTATATGCTGAACCATAATAACCATATATTTGATTAAATGTTTTCTTTTGTTCTAAAGCGATTACTGAGTCAAGTACTCGTGCGTACTCTTCATTTCCTTCGGTCGATTCTCCAATATATTTATTTAAAACTGGGTAAGTTTTAGCTAATTCTTTAATAGCGTTTTGCTCACCTGCTTTAGCTTTTTCAACTAGAGATTCAGTAGTTTCTAATGATTCAGACAGTTCAATACGATTTTTTTCAGATTCTGCCAAAGCTTGCGATACTGAATTTAATCTTTTAACATTTTCCCGATATTGAAGCTCTTCATCGTTTAAATCATTTAAGCTAACGGCTAATCCTAATAAACCGCCAACAGCAGCACCAATTGCTGCACCCCACGGTCCAAATATCAAACCGAAACCTGCGCCAGTAAGTGCACCAGACGTTGCACTTGAAGCAACGTCTTTACCAGAATCAGCAACTTCTGTAGTACCCGTAATTATATTACGTGCTGCACCATCGGCCCCGTCCTCCTGATATCCTTTATAACCGTCATATATAGCAGAACCTATTGTGAACACTGTTCCAACTGCACCGAGAGCTTTTCCGGCGAATTTGCCAACTTTACCAAGTGACGATGCACCTTTTCCAGCAACCCTTAACGCGTCATCACCATAATTAGCAGCTAATTTAGCGGCGTCGTCGCCGTAATTAGCTGCAAGTTTTGCTGCATCATCTGAATTATTTAACGCAGCTTCACCGACTTTATTAGTAACACGTACTTTTTTAAGTCCGCCGACGCCATTGTCTGCATATTGATAATAATTAGTGCGGGTCGTACCATTTTTTAATTTAAATGTTGTTGAAGTGTATTGTCCAGCTGCAGGTGTTGCAGTAGACGCATTGGTTGCAGCATTTGCAGCAGCTTCACCGCCTTTGCCAAATAGCTTAGATAGTAAATTATTTATAGTTCTACCACCAACACTACCTTTACCGCCTGCAAAATAACTAACGCCAATATTTGTAACGGTGCTTAATAAAGTTCCAGCTAAAAATGATAATATAGGATTTTGATTAGCCCATTTGCCCCATTCAGCAAACCAGTTATCTATAGAATTTTGTAATTGGTCTGTTTGCGTCTCTGAATTTTCAAGAGACTCAATCATTTTATTATAAGCCCATTCATCATAATTATAGATTCGGGCAAACTCTTCCTCGACAGTCGTGTTTCTATCAGCTAAATCCGATAAATATCTCTCATAAGCTTCAAGTTCAACATTAGTTAAACTCTCATTTAACTGACTCGCCACATTTGTTTTAAAAGTTCTGGTAGTTTTATTATACATTGATTCAAGAGATTTTAAATAGTCTAAAGATATTTGCTGAGTGTCTCCACTAGTAATTAAATCTTTAACAGATTCTTCACTTCTACCACCCATATGTAATATGGTTGCAACACTATTGCCAGCGGTCATATACCCATCAGTTACATATTTTGTAATATCACTATATATTTTAGTTGCATCTATATTTTGTTCGGATAACATTGCACCTACAGTTGCAAATGATTTATAAGACTCTACATATGCATCGTCAGTCAATCCTAAAACCTGTTGAAGCGTATTAAGTGAATCAACCATAGCATTTATTTGACCGTTGGTGAACATGAAATCGTGTCCGACTGCTTCAGATATATTTTCTGTAGTAGTAATAATATTTTGAAAAAATTCATCCATGTTATTACCAGCTTTATCCATACGTGATACAGTTTTTAACCAACTAGAATCAGCCCAATCAAATGTTATTCCAGCCTGTTCGCCTATTTTAGAGTAATACGCTTGTTTTTCAGCAATCTCGCCTCTTAAGCCACCTTTAAGCGTATTCGTGTAAGCCTCCTGTACTTCGTTAATGTTTATAACGTTTTCAAGTCCCATGTCAGTTATTGATTTTTTCAATCGTTTAAACAACGCATCGTACTGTTTCTCAGTATAGTTATTATAACTTTGTATAGTTGTATAGGTTTGCTGCATTGTATTTTTATAATTATCAATTGCAGAAGTTACTTTTTGCTGGAAGAAAGTAAATGTCTTACTAATTATTTGTTTACCGGCTTTAAATAATTCAGTTTTAAAAAAATTAGCATTATCGCGCGCCATTAATTGATTTTCAGTAGCGTTGGCAATACTAGTTCTGCGCTCTTGAACCATAGATTTTTGAACTTCAAGACTAGTACGAGTCTGCTCATCAGCCGCTTCACGTAATGCTTTTTCTATTTGTTCTAATTGATCGTCAAATTCATTTAATGTTTTACGCTGTAGTATTTTATATTCATTAAATATTGGATTAGTCCATTTTTCAACTAAATAGCCCATATTCATTTTACCTGTAGTAAACGCGAATCCGCTTTCAATAGTTGACATTGTACCTTTTATTATATTAGGCAATTCACGACTGAGGTTTTCAAGTTCTGCATGAAGTTCTTCCGATGCCTGTACATTCTTTTTCGTAGTTGAAAAAAGTGCGCCCATGGCTTCTTGCGCATCTTTTTTCATTTTCGACGTACTTTGAGAAGCGCTAGACACTTCATCGCTGAAATGCTTAGCGCTGGCAGACGCATCAACTAGAGATTCTAATATTTCAGTTAATTTAATAAGAATTTCTTGATTGTTATCAGGCGTTGAAAAATTTGCCAAAATAAATTCACCTCATGTTAAAACATTAAATTATTTCTTAGAACGAGCTGCAGTAATACGTTTCATTTCTTCAGCTTTCTTTTCTTCAATATCAATTAAAGTTTTTAGTATACGTTGCCTATCAGATATAGGCATATTATTAGTATCATTTATAGTAATAGAACCTTTAGACAATATTGCGATTGTTAATTGGTCATCTAATATTCTATTAAATTTTAATACACGTAAATTTTGACCATTAATTATCAAGTGGCGTGGCTCGAAAAAATGAATCAGATGGCGCGATTTGATATATTACAGGCGTGCCGCAATCTTTCTCCTCACATTTAGAAGTACCAAGTCGATGTACGCCATAAAATAATTTATCAACTTCGTCATGGAAAAATGATGAATCTGCACCTATCATACTAGTAACGTAATGATGTTTTTGCATAGCATTTAATTTTACGCCATTTACTGTTTCTATAAGATGCTCCATTGTTAAGGTATACTCTGGATTATTTAAATTGTCATTCGGGTGTCTCTTAATCCAATCATTTACTTCATTTGCAATGGCAATATGATCATAAACACGTAAAAATCTTACACCTAAAACATCTTTAGACATTGGCATTGGTCCAATCTCAAATGGTTCTACGAAATCATCTTCAAGCATCGACACTCTAACTTTATCTAAATCAACATTGATAATTTGGTCTTTACCGCATTTATAACACTTAGATTGAGTTTTATAATTATTACCGTATGATATAATTCTAAGTTTTACTAATGCTGCGAAAAAGTCAAAATCAACTAAATTAGTCATATCATAGTCAGTATTAACTTTACAACGATTCATTATAGCAGCCATAGTACTCCAAAAATTTTCGCCAGATAATCGCATTCTTTCTTCAACAGTTGTCATAGCTCGTAATTCCAAAGTAGAACCTAAAGAACTATATAAAATACCCTTACTGGGCAAATTGCATACTTCGGTAATTAATACAGGCTCATACACACCGCCAGTAATTTTAGATTCATCATTTTTCTTGTTCATGTTGATTTTCTCAAATGGCGAATTAACTGTAACGACATCTGTGTTGTTTTGAGTAGTAGTCGTATTTACATTACTATCTGATCTACTGCTATTATTAGTATTTATCAGATTAGGATTTATACGTGCAACTCGCGCGTTTTGTTGATTATTATCCATAAATGCCCTCCTAAAAATTAATTTTTTTAATTTTAATGGATATTTAATTATATAATATATTGTAATTTTAAAAATGTAAACCACTAATTTGCATTATTAATAAAGCAGTCACCTAACAACTGTCAAGTGACTGCATAATTTTTAATTAAGTTATTTAATAATTATTATCAGGTATTAGTTGCGCCGGAATCATACTTTGTATCTACTTGATAATCTAGTGCAAATGCGAAGTCAACATTCAAGGTCATTGAGATGTTACGAACACTTGCGCCTTCTTGATTGTAACCGCCGTAAGTAATTGTACCAGGCCAGCAACCTTCAAGTTTCCAAGCTTTAACATTTGTGCCGTCTGGAGCGTATTCAAGTAAATATGCATCCGTTTTATACTTAGACGCACGGCCAACTTTTTGAGTATATTTATTATATACTAATGCCGACCAAGCTTCAAGAACGCGTTCAGTATGCATGCCTATAAAGTCATTAATTTCAATTGTGATATCGTTAAGACTTGGTTTACCTGCAAACTTAATAGCATTATTACCATAATGAATTGGAATGTTATCGATATTTTGTGAAAGATCACCAACAGATTTAACTGATAAAGTGATTGCTTCACCTGGATTTTCAAATTCCATTCCGCCTTGTGCACTTGTTAATTTGGGTAGATTTGGAAAATTAATCTCAAAGTTATTAGTTCTTTGAGGTTCAAACACCTCATTATTAACCATGTGATGTGCGCCCATATATTGGGGAGTTAAAGTTGTGAAGTCCATTAGTTAGCCTCCTCGTTAAATGATACACCGCTTGGAGCAATTTCAAAGTCAATATCGAAAAATTCGCCAGCCAATTGCGGAGAAATTTTAATCTTACCAGGAACTCTGCGATTATTCATATCAGCGGTAGTTACAGTGGTGTCATTCATAATAATTTTATAATCGTAAAGACCAAAATGACGTTTCATGTATATTAAAACTGAATCCATTTTAGCATAAAATTTAGTCCATAGTCTGCTATCATTATATTCGAATGCTAAACCAGCACAAGTAGCGAAAATTGCTTTTTTAACTACGTTTGCTAACAAACGAACATTCATAGACTCAAGAGCAGAACGACCTACGCCTGATTTAGTCTGCAAGCAAGTTGAATTACCATACACGCAGTAACCGTAATTACGAACTTTCATAATTGGATTTACTTTCCATTTTAAATCATTTTGGAATTTATTTAATATAACTGAACCAATCTCATATTTCGGATTAACTATAAATGGTGCAGGTGCACGATTTACACCAGCTGGAACATACCAAAGTTGATTTTCAACAGTTGATTGACTCATTCCGTACAATATAGCGAGTAAGAAATTGAATGAGGGAGGTAACATTCTGGTGCGACCGGTAGATACACTTACACTTGAGCACCAAGGAGCATATATTGCAGCGAATGAATTATCAATTCCCTGAGAGTAAGTAGATACTTTATCATAAGTCCAGTCTTCTGGAGTATCAAGTAAAGCAACCGCATCTCCGCGTGATTCGCATAAACTAATCATTTCTTTATTTATAGATTTAGTGGGGTCAGTTTCATCATCGCCTGTAGTAGTTTCACCCTCAGCAGCTGTTGAAGTAGTATTGCTATTTGATATAGATGAATCGATAAATCCGCCTGAAGTTACGAAGTCAAAATCAAATAAGTAAGGATCTTTGAAACTAGCGAATGAATCTGCAACTGCTTTTTCAATCAAGGTTGTGATTGCTTCTTCTGATACGGCAGTACCAGAATTATCAGCAAAATCAAGACCGCCAGATAAATTAAATATACCATCTGAAAGTTTTGATGCATCAAATGTAACATATTCAAATTTATCTAAATTTTCATAATAATCACTAGCGGGATCTGATGATACTCTATAATTTTCAAGTAATTCAAGCGCTGCAAGCTCTGATTCTTTACTGAGATTTTTTGTTGAATCAGTTTTACGATATACTGATACTACAAATTCTGGTTTACTCTCGGTTCCAACATTTACAACATTTACAACTAAGTAGTTACCGAATTTACCTGAATGTTTTGCGGAAATTATCTCCTCAGTATCAGAAGCCTGTTTGCCTTCATTTACTTTGTAAAATTTCACAACAGCACCTTTATTTATCAAGTTTGTCGCATACTCAAATGATAAATCGCCGTCTAATGATTTTACAATTCCGTTTTCTGTAGTAACCGTAGCAGGTGAAAAACCAAAAGTTTTGTAAAAACGATTTAAATCATTTTTACCTGCAAATGTAATAACTTGTGGATTTTCAGTTGTAAACACGGGGCCAAAAGAAGCTGTACCTGGTACTAATACGACCATAGGTGCTGTTTGACCGGGTGCAACATATCTGCTTTGGTCAATTTCATTAATTATTACCTTAGGCATTTAATATTGCATCTCCTTATAATTAATTTTAATTTTTTTGAATATCAGTAGTTTCTAAATTTAAATCATCTGAAGATTCATTTGATTTATTATTTGAACTATCAATAATTATTGTATCTTGTCGGTGATTTTTTCTCGAACCTCTTACTTTTGTATCATTAGTATCAGACTCAACAAATTTTACTTGTATATCCCCAGTAGAGACTAAGTAATTAACTCGTTTCATATCAACTGATTTAAATGATTCACTGGCGTGCGGTTTGATACGCTTATCACCAATAGATATACAGTTATATAAATTTTTGTTTGTTATGATTACCATATAGTCTACGCCTCCTCATTACAACATAATCATTTATTGATTTTTAATTTTGCAGCAGGTACACGATTTAATTCAGTAGGACCATCAAATAGATATGCATCATTGCAATACCAGTTAGACGTAAATCTATAAAGAACACCTTTATTAACATGTTCTACAGTATCTGAATTATCAGTTATATCGTCATTAAACATTAAATTAAATACATGTGAAGTATTCAACGTATATGGTATTTCAACTTCTAATGTAGGATTATTAAGAAAATAGAATAATAATTCTCTATGTATCTCATCATTAGATTTTCGGTCAACGGTATATACATCTAATTGATATTCTAATCTTATGGGAAGTACTCGCATCACAGATAATGTATTATTATCATTAACCCTGTTTAATACACCTGTACGGGATTGGGCAAAGTTTATATCTGAACTGCGTATTGACCAATTACCTCTGTTTAATGATATTAACGGAAAAGTTGTGTCGTCGCCTTCTAACTGCGCGGCATATCGTATTGCATTTTCGGGAGGTTGTATCGTAATACGACTATCTTTAAATAACTGCTTGAATTTATTAACTATAGCCTCGTCATATAAATATAGCATATTACTTCTCCTTACTTTAATATGTTTGGATTATATGTTAAATCATATAATTTTTTAATTGTGGGTATAAGCTGATTTATTGATTCATGTAAAATATTGGTTGCTTTAACACTATCATTTCCGAATTCGATAACACGTATTAATTGGTCCAATGTTATATTTTTTGCGAATGGGTTTTTACTGTTAAAACGAATGCGATAATCTACATGACCAAATCTATCAGAATATACACTTAGTCGATTTACAGCATAAACAATTATATCACTAAATAGTTCATTCTCATTTAAGCCGTCTTTAAATAATATATTTCGTGATTTTAATAAATCCTTACTCATTAACTTATCATTGTATTTTCGAGCATTTTTAAATATCTGACGTTTAATTCTCGGTAAATTAGATGAGTATAATTTATATAATGATTTTGAATCGATCTCTGAATCTATGTTCAACGGAATTTTTAATATTAACATTACGCATCAATGTGTATAAAACTGTTATTTGACTGCTGAGTGTCTTTTTCTAATTTAGCTTCAGACTTCTTGTTGTGAAATACTGGAGCAAGTTTACACATATATGATTCTGGGAATTCAAGATTTGTAGTAATATCAGTTACTACAAATAGACGTCCCTTGTCGTATAAATTACTTTGTATTTTGATACGACAGCCTTTAGCTAAATTTTTTGTATTATAAGAAAATTGAGCTGTATAAGGTTGACGTTCTTCTCCCTCAGTAACCCAACCATATCGTTTTAAAGTTCTAATAGACGGGTTTTCATCAAATATGATATCAATTAGTTCAGGTTCGGAAAATCCTAATGGGTTTTCATCACCGTACAATGAGAAGTTCATGTCAATTGGATATTGATATTCTACCTGAATTCCAATTAATTTTGCCATCTCATCGAAATAACTTCTAAATATTGTAGAGTCTTTACCGACTAGCAATCCCATTATGATTCAACCTCCTCAGAATTATCAATACTTGTCTTAGTGTTTGATTTTTCTGGCTCAATATTATCATTCTTAGATTCGTCGTTAGATACGTTATTCACAGTATTGTTTGAATCTACGTTATTATTTGTTGAATTTCGTTTAGAGGTCTTTCTATCAGGCCACAAATAATCTTCCGTTATTTCTGGATTAGACTTCATATAATTTAACCAAGCGTTCGCAGCGTATGGTACCCAGCGTTTACCATACAGTGCAGCTAATATATGCTTACATACAAAACCTTTATTATCTTCCACGTTAGTTTTAGTATATTTTGGTTTACGATTTTCAGGATTACCAAAAAGGTAATCTTTTTGTGTAGCATAATATTTAAATCTATATCGCCAGTCAGCACAGGTGCAACCAACTAACAAATCTTCGGTATCAAGTGCGCGACTCAAAGCCTCCTGAACTACAGTACGCGTTAGTCGTTTTACACGATTTGGTCCCCTCATACTACGTACTAAATATCGTAATTCTTCAAAAGGTCCATTAAATAATACTGATACAGTATAATCGCCGATGCGTAAAACTATAAGTAATTCATCGTCAATCATCAATTTTTTAAAATTTAAATTTTTAAAATCACTAGTTGAGTAGTTATTCTTTTTAATAAATCTATCAGGTGATTGATTTTTAGCAGCACGAATCATGTCAAGTCGAGTAACTTCACATAATAAATTATTATAATGCAACATTTAATCAATCACCTCACTAAAATAGATTATGTATTAAACAATATTAATAATAGTCGCCGCCGCTATAGTTTACGCCTGCATGACCCGTATTACTACTACCAGAGCCGTATTTACTTATACGTTCTCTATCAGCTCTTTGACTATCACGTTTCCACTGCTTTTCGCGTTCTTCTCTATCTTTAGCGTCTTGGTAACGTCTATCAGCGTCAGCTTTATCTTTTCTAGATTTAACAGCCTTATTGCTATATTTAGCGCACCAATCAGGCAAACCTTTATCTAAATCAACAGCATTACCTTTATCTACTTTTAAAAGTTTATCTAACTTTTTAGCTTCCCCTGCGTGCACAGTTTTAAAGGCTTTTCTATCTTTAATGCCGTAGCGATTCATATAAGCATCGATGAACTCATCTTTAATATTAGATTTTTTAAAGGTAGCAATTGGCTCCCAATTACCGTGGTCATTAAACATTACATAGTTTAAACTTGGTGCAAAAATGCCTTCACTAATAAATTCATCATTTTTTGATAATGAATACTTACCGTAGCACTCAAATAAACCATCACTAGTTTTAACGTTATATTTGCACTTAAGAACCTTAGGAACTATAATGCCATTACGTGAAATACATTCAACAACGAATGGAACTCTGTTACTCGATAATTGAGCTGATTCAGTAAATGGACCGGTCTCAGTCATCTTAAGTTTTAGTACACCTTCATTATAGGCGAATTTAACTGTTTTAAATTCAACTGGTATAGTATTACCTTTAAACGTATTAACTACACCTTCAAATACTAATTCACCGTCAACGGATTTACCCTCAGTGATTCTAACAGATTTAATATTTTTATAGTTTTCACGAGCAAACTTATTTAATAGAACGTTAAATGCTCTCTCTTTAAAATTAATAATTGATTCATTAACTTTCTGAGATGGCTCTAATGATGAACCCTCTTTATGTGGTTCTTTCCACGCTTTATAGCCAGGTGCGTTATCATTATCATCGTATGCTTTTTTAATTTCCTTGTCAGCTTCTTTTTCAGATACACCTTCTACAGCGCACCACTTTTCACCTTCATACTGACACCATACGTCGTAAAGTTGTTTGTCTTTTTTACCAAAAAGACCTTCATTTACATCTTCAGCGTCATCTGATTCATCATCTTTATCTGACTCGTCTGACTCATCGTCAGCATCTTTATCGTCAGATTCGTCGTCTGATACATCATCATCTGAGTTGTCATCATCTGATTCATCAGCATTTGACTCATCATCGGATTCAGTATCTTCAGTATCAGTGGATTCAGTCTCTTCATTTGACGCAATGACGCCAACTTCTACCTGACTTTCCTCAGCATTACAAACAGGACAAATAGTTTTAGATTCAATATTGTCAGAATCATTTTCTTCAGTATCAGCATCTTCTGACAATTCAGTATCAACTTCAAATGAATCAACGTCCGCTTCTGTGAATATTAAAGATTCTTTAATTTCATCGTCTAATTCAGGCTTATCAGTAGTATCGTCATCTTCATTAGTAAATAAAATAGAATCTTCAATTACTTCATCCACATCAGATTCGTCATCATGTGAATGATTATCATCAGCGATATAGTTTGCGCCGCAAATGCCACATTTACAAATAGTCGCACCTATGAGTTCCTCTGCAGCTTTTTCAACTTCATCAGCTGACATCTCAGGATTAATTTTGTCGCTATATACAACGACAACATCTTCAGAAGGTTGAATATCAATATCATCAATATCTTCAGTAAAACGCAATTTATTGAGTTTAATTGATTCTTTGGTAGTCTTAGCACTAGATTTTATAATTGATTCACTAAGTGCCTTAGAAGTAACCTTCTGAGCATCTGACTTATTAACTGTTTCATCATTAAGATTCGCATTCTGCATAAATGCCATCTCAAACACATTAATAGTGCTCATTATGTAACTGTCTCCTTTACATAAATTTAATACTTGATTTTATTTATCGTATGACTTAAATTAGTCATGTGGATATAAATTATTTGAATTTTCCCTTAAAAATTCACGTATACGATTAACTTCTTCATTTCCCTCAGCGACTAAATCTTTACCGTCTAATTCATACTGTGAAGACTTTAGCAAGTATTTGCTACGTATTCTGCCAGTTATTACTTTTGCATATCCAGTAGCTAACTGCAATATCCAATCCTGCCAGTATGGTTCAGTAATTTCATCAACATTTTTATAATCATTTACGTATTCAATTGTAACTGCAGATGGATATGGCGGATTAACACTTAGCCGAAGCATCTTTGTTTCAGGTTCCCATAAAAATTCCAAATCAGTCGAAATGGTGTTCCGCTGTTGTATCTGTAGCATGCGGTTCTCGTAATAGTTTAAGTATGAGGTACCGGTCGCAGATGCGGCCAACGAGAACACATCCATATCGCTCGTGCCATACGTAGTACCATATATTGGAGCTGTACGTAAAACACTCATAACATTATATACATTATACTGCGAGCAATCAATTGAATTTGAATAAGGTACTGTTTTATAACTTGGTGTATTCATATAACGCTTTATTTCTCTAAAGGCTTTATTAACACATTTAGGTAATTGGTCTCTAATCTCTAATTCAAGAAGTCCACCGCTTATTTGAAAATCAATATCATCAACATAATCTTGCATTTTCATGATGTATTTAGCCTCCAATCATTATATAAATAAAAATACCTGGCGACATTTAATAATTTCTTATACTACATTACAGAGGGCGCAATAACATAGTTAATGTGTGGCATTATTTATGCCGCCAGATAAATATATATATCGTACAAGTAATATTTTACTTGTAACGCACTTAATTAATTATAGAATTACTATTTAATTAATTATTTTGACTGCGATAAATTATTCACCGTCAGTCTCAGCTTCAGCTTCAGCAACTACACCAATAGCGTCATCGCCATCTACAATAGCTTCAATAAACTTCTTGTCATCATATCTCTTAGCAAGATTCTGATAGAATGCAATTTCAGCTGCGTGAGTAGCATCAACAACGAATGATTCGCCTGGCTTAAGTTCAACGAATTGACGACTGCCAAATACTGGAACGCGAACAAGACCGTCTTGAAGTGTTTTAACTGCGTCAGCATAAGCAGCTGCGTGAGAAGCATCTTTATTGTATACAAGTGTAGGAGAAATTGTAACAATTTCAGGAGCTTCTACCTTGCTTAATGCTTCAGCGTCTAATACTGTAACAACGTTTTTAAATGTAAATGTCATAATGATTTACACTCCTTTAATGAATTATTTTTTAATTATAAATTTGTTTTTAAAAATACGGCAGTGTATATACTAACTATTGTTATACATATACACCGCCGTTAATAGTCTCAACCAGCGATTAAATTAATTATCGTTAGATTAAGCAGTAATCTTACCGCGGATGTATAACTTGTTGTTAACCATACGCTTACCGTAAGAAGTAGCATAACCCTGCTGACCTTGGAAGTTAGCAAGAGTAAGGATTTGTGTTGAAAGAACAGGCATATATGGAGCATATACGTAACCGGTTTCAAGGAAGTTACCGCCCTTATAACCCATTACATATGAGTCAGCGTCCATCTGAGGAACAACATATACCTTATATTTACCACCGAGAGTACCGATGAGGTGAGGACCTACAGCGTTAGAAGCAGCAGCTGCAGAGAAGTTTCTCATAACTTCAATAACAGCAGCAACGTTAATACCGCAGATGATGAAGTTAGGAGTAAATCTCTGAGTCATACCGAAGATACGGTTTGCACCTTCAGTAAGCTTAGCCCAGAAGCTATCATAGTGGTCAACAAGAGTTACACCGATAGGTGCAGTCTTTGACCAAGCTTCCATCTCAGAACCAGCTTGCTTGTAAAGGTCCATACAGATTTCACTGTCGATTTCATAAGTAATTTCGCCAGCAGCCTGAGCAGCCATAAGAGAAGTAACATCCTCACCATATTGCTGCTTAAGGTCATAAGCTGCATCAAAGCCCCAGTAAGCAGCGAGCTTACGGCTCTTAGCAAATACAGGAATCTGAGCAAGCTCAAGATTGATTTCAGGAACATCTACAGGAGCGTCCTCGTTGTTATACTCATAAGAGATAACTGTATTTTCTGCAACGGTACCTTCAACAGCACCGGTAGCAAGATTAATCTTAATACCGCCGTCAGTAGTAACTACGCCGTCAACTGCAGCTGCAGAAATTGGATCTTCAACACCGCCGTCAAGAGTAACAGTGATTGTACCCTCTAAAACAGGTACAGATGAAAGATTTACACCTTCTTGGAGAGGTTCATTATCAACAATGCGAGCACTGTAGTTAGGGTCTGATTGACCATGATAAAGACTGTTGTTGAACATCTGACCAGCCTTAACCTGACCTTTATTAGTACCATAAACGAAACGGAGGTATGAAATCATACCAGCTTTAGCATCCATAGCCTGAACAGATACGATGTCAGAAGCAATGCTGTTAGGAATAACAGAAGCAACCATGTCAAGGAAGAATGTTTTACTTGGAAGAAGTGAAGCATTTGTAGCTTCGCAAATCTTACGAGTATTCTCAAGACATGTAGCGAGAGCAGCTTTACTCTCAAGAGTAAGATTACCGCGGTTAGCCTTCTTAGCGATAGATTCAGCAATACGAATACGGTTTGAATGTTTTTGAATGTTAGCCTGAACGCCAGTAGTATTAAGCATGCGCTCAGATAATACTTGAGTATTAGTCATAATAGTTTAATCTCCTTTAAGATTTTTTAATAATTAAATTGAATATTATTTAAATATAAACAAATTACTCAGATATACCTGCAGCTAGTTCTAAGAACTTACGAGAATTTTCAAATTCGTCGTTTGAATTAGCGGCTGATAATTTTACATTTTCAACAACTGTTGGTTTAGCTGCTTCAGTAGTAAATGGTAATTTTGAATAACGGTCTCTCTTATCAGCAGATTCTTTAAGTACAGTATCAATATCAGATATAGACTTACATCCTTTTGACATTGAACGTGCAGCTGATTCAGTTAAACCATATTTTGCAGCACTTGCGGCTGCATAGCAAGTAAGTACAGTCTGTAATTCAGAACTTAAACGTTTATTTTCAGTAATAAGTCTGGATTTTTCGCGATTATTTGATTCAGTAATTGTTTTTGATTTGGAACTTGCATTATTAAGTTTCTCAGTCAAATTATCAATTTTTGAATTAGCAGCATTAAGTTTAGACTGCATTGAACTTATCGTAGCATCTTTTGAGCGATTAGATTCAGTAAGACTTGTAATCTTATTACGTAATTTTTCAATTACAGACTCATTTGATTTTTGACGATTTTGTTCAGCTCTTAATGCTTTAGTCGCTGTTTTAGCTGCGTCACGAGCACTTTCAACTCTTCTCTGTAAACGTACACATTCTTTACGTGAAGCGTCAACGGAATCAGTTAATCGTTTTTCGCGATGCTGATATGCAAGAATTTTAGACGTCATTTCAGAGATAATGTTATTAAGTTTTGATTTTTCTTTGATAGTCTCAACAGAAAGGGACTTAATCTGTTTCTCTAATTTTTTGTTTTCAATTTTTGCATTATGTAAATCTGATTTGATGCGTTCGGAAATAGTCTTTCCCTCTTCAATAGATTTACGTTTATTACTAATCGCCTCCATAAGGTCGGCGGAATTAGGTAAATGAGCTGCTTCAATTAATTTTGCTATGCTATCAAGAGCATCAACAGAATTAGTAGAATTTATTTCATTATTTAATGATTCAGTCAGTGGAATTAACTTGTCTTCAGATTTTTTATTAGATTCAGTAACTTTTTGACGAGCTCTCTTTACAGCGGGAGTTAACACTACGTCAAATCCTGCAAAATCATATGTAGTAGGGTCAACCTCTTCATATTCGCCATTTGACTGTACATCTCCCTGTCCTCGACTTGATACTCCCATTACACAACCATAATCAAGTAGCGCTTTCAACGTGCGACCTTTTTGCGTATCAAGAATATCAAATCCACCGGTAAGAGTATCGTCATTAAATTTGTAGTCAGTCATAACTACACATGCCTCTTGAGCCAAAGTTTCAAAACGTTCCTCTGGGTGGTCAAGTTCGCCTATTAATGTTTTAGTTTCAAGAGCTTCTTTAACTAGGTCATCTTTAAATACATTTTCCCACAACTCTCGAGAATAAAATCTGCCGTTACGTGTAGGATTTGCAAAATCAGCACATATTCCTTCTAAACGGCCTAAACAGCCTTTTCTTACTTGAGCTGATTCACACAGCTTTAAAGAATTAAGACGTGTTTCAATTAGTACCTGTGGCATTTAATATTTTCACCTCGTTCTTAATTTTTAATAATTTATGCAACTGATTTATTAGTTGCAGCCAGCTTAGGTATGTTATTTTTAACGAATAACATATCGTCTCTGACTCTGTTGAGTTCAGATTCAAGCAATGCTGAATTACCGTTAGTAAAAAATACATATAACGCTTTTGATAAAGATTTAAGACCTATACAATCAATAAATTCATTTGCGGATTCTTGGTCATTTTTAAATTGTTTCTCAAGTGTTATAGTTGCTTGCGTAATAATACTAGTTGTTGTCTTTATACACTCACTTACCTGCAGAGGTTCTAATCTCATTAATTCAACAGTTATTTTATGTAACTTACTTAATAGCATTGAATAAAAACTTGCTGCAGGTATAGGTTCAGTAGAATGTAATTTTGCAATAACTGATGTATCAATAGTATCAGTTATTAAATAGTTACGAATTAAATTTTCGTCATTTAATTTTGAAATACGTTTGAAATATTCTTGTTTACTGATTAGCATAGTCTGCTACCTCACTATATTTATTTACATCGAATAAATATCCTTTAAATATATTGTATGTTGTTGTATGTGCAAATTTTGAAAATTCTTAATTTTATGAAAATTTATCATAGTCATAAAATCAATTGATGTTTGCATCGTCTATAGGTTCTGAATCAAAATTATCTTCTGATGTAGAGTCAAATTCATCAAATTCAGAATTGAAATCAGTTGAATCGTCGAAATCGCCGGAGGAATCATTACTGTCTTCCTTCATGTTTATATCACTTAATATTTTAGTTATACTTGGTATCTGTATTAAATCGTTTATCAATGATTTAAATACTTCATGTTTAACATTTTCATCATAATTTTCAAATAGACTCATTAAGTCACTTACTTGATTAATTCGGCTTGCTAATTGTTCATCTCGTTCAGTATCTTCAACTGAAGCAGGACTAACCATCTTTACAGTAAATTTATTTATGTAGTCTAATCCCTTATCAAGGAAGAATATATTTAGTAATGTCGTTATACCTTGAATGTATGCATTTTGAACACGCATTACTGTGTGCGCATATCTTGAAGATACTTTAGTCAAACTTGTTCCATTACCTAAACCTTCAGGAGAATCAAAGTTCAAAAACTGTTTAGGAATTTTTAATGCAGCTAATTGTCTATTTTGGAAAAATTCAATATCAACTATATCTTTTACATTTACATCTCCGCCAATAGTTGTTTCAGTAATTGCACCTTTACCATTTCTAGTGGCTTGGTATATAACATTTTCTACAGGTCCCGGTGCATTATATGAACGAGCTTGACCGTTAGTTGTATTAACTGACATTTTTTGCTCAATCATTGATTTAACTCGTTGCACACGACGTTTTGCGTCTGGCTCAGCAGAATCACCAACCTCAATCTGCAGTATGCGTAATAATGCAGATTTAGTTAAACGATTGAGCATTAGACTATCTTCTAATAATTTTAATTGACGAGAAACAGTGTAAGCATCTTCTAATATAGATTTACCTGTTTTAATTTGATACGCGCCAGTTACTTCACCTTCTTCATTTTTTGTAACCAGCATTTGCGGAAATCGTGTAATTGATTCTGATAATGAAATATGAACATACGATTTACTATTAACCATCGCGAAACTATTTGGTTCAAGTACTGATACAGGCTGATTAAACGCGCCTAAAAAATTACTATCAGAGTAGGACATAGTTTGATTTTGTGGTTTAGTTTTCAGTCGTATAAATCCAGAAGTTTTTTCTTTAGTCTGAATATCAAATACTGTAGCCGGATTAGGAACATATTCAATTCGTTCTTCTAGTCTACGTATTGGATCATCTGGTTTTATTAACATAGTTGCTGATGTAGATGTAGTAGCTGCATCTGTAGAATCATCAGTGTCGTCCTCTTTATATAATCTTAAGTATAAATCTCCGTAAGTGCATAAAGAGTATATGTGTTTCCAAGCATGCTTATTTATGTTGAGAACTGTTAATAGTCTATTAGACGCTTCAGCAATAGACGCATCTTCAGATTCAACCCAAATAATATCACCGTCTCTATTTAATTGGGTGGCATCATCTGCGTACATTTCAAGTGCAGCAGCAATTATCGGGTCTTGTAACATTTCTTCATAGGCTGCATATCTTTCATCTCGATATTTTGATAACGTTGTAAATTTATCGACGTCACTCATATCAATTATAGAGCTATCGGACTCCATTTGAATATTGGTGATATCTTCATCATTGTCAGCTATGCCGATTTCGCTATTCTTTGCAGGCACTGGAGAAAACTTAGGTTTAAGAGAATCTTCAGTTAAACGACTTTTACGACCAGAAAACATTGAACTAAATAATCCCATTATCACTTACCTCCTTCTTTATTAAATAATATGATTGGCTTATATAATGATATCATCATCATATCCTCCGTACCCATTTAAAATTGTATCAACATCGAAGTTTATGTTTTGTTTATTCAAATTATTATTGGTTGATTCACTTAGTCTTTTTAATGCTAATGCAGCCATGTCACGATTAATCTCATTTTGAAAATCATTAGTACTACTAGCATTCATATTAATATCAACAGTCATGTCTAATGCCTCGCCATAGTTATATGCAAATTCATCAGCATGCTTACTAGCCTCAAATGTTGCACCGCAGACAGCGTCAGACACGTCTTTTGAATTTACACCGGCGGTAGTATGGTCAATGTGACCATCTGATAGTTTCTCTAAACCAACAATTTCGTCTGTTAATAGTTTTGTCTTATAAACTTCAATTCGGTTTTCATATATAGTGGACCTAAAATAATGATATGGTTCACAAATCTTATTTTTTCCATCGCCTGTAAGTCTATCTACGGATAATGTATCGCAGTCTATATTATTTGCGCGTAAATCTTGTAATACAGGCGCTGATTGGAACGTATCGCTTGTAACCTTTTTTACATTAAATCCTTGCTGTTTAAGCCAATATATAAACTGTTTATTTTTATCGAATGATATTTGTGCTCCTCTGGGAGCTTTAATTGCGCAGGAAAATGCAACTCTAAAATATAACGACTTTGATTTGTTTTCATCATTAGATGTTAATTTCTGTTTTATCCACACGCCAGCTATACCAGTTTTGTCCCCACTAACCGACATATCTAAATGAATATATAACGGTCTACTTTTTAAATCAACTGGTACTTTTGACATATCGAAAAAATCATAATACTGAACTTTATCGTCTTTACTGTCGCCGACTTCAAGAATTTCTTTTGTAAACGGGTTTGATATTTCCTCGTTTACGCATGCATTCCATTTCATTCCTGAAATATATTTGAGTGCTGATGCAGTAGCTATACCGGCAATATCTTGAAGTGCGCCATCTAAATTTTCAATAAAATTTTCTCTGTAACCGATGGGAACATGAATTAAACTATATCCTTTAGCTCTGTATTCTTCAACTAAAGATTCGTTAGCATCTATAGGCAATACTTCATTTGCTAAAAATTTGTTACCAACAGCGACCCAAAATTTTATAGGTGAATCTTTTCTTGAATCAACAACCCATTGAGGTTCATCCACAATCAGTGTATTTTTAGATTCATTTTCCTTTTTTGAATTTATAAAATCTTCCAAGAAAGATTGTTCACTATTTTTCGAGGAAGCAATTATATTAAGTGTAGGTAAATACGTGCCACGTAAAAATCTTGATTTCATACGTGCGTCAATTTGAGAAATTAGTGCTTTTTGCTTTTTCTTTAATTTTTCAGTATCACTAGTCAAGCCGAAGTTAACTTCATCAGTAAAATTTGCGAAAATCGCGCGTCCAATAACTTGATTATTGCTCGAAGCAGTAATTAATTCAATATGTTTATCTGGAGTATATTTTAAATTAGCTGTACCAGACATTGCGCCGTGGGACATAAACCAACTGCTTGACAAAATCATTTGATTCATTTTGTCGAGAGCGACGCCTTTCGCATTGTCAAGTGTTATGTTCATTAAAGAAATTGAAATTTTGTCTATAGGTTGCATTCCATAATATAGATATGGATCTTTTAAACACAATAGACGATATAACATATATAATAAACAAATTACTGCTATTGTTGATTTACCCAAACCAATTGCGCCAGTAAATACAAGTGTATTATATCGAGTGGTTGTATTTGTTGGAAATATCTCTCTTAATTTATCTTCCCAATATGGAAATAATGTAAATCTACCGTCAGGGTCATACAACGCATTTCCTAAGTATTTTCTGTTGTGTAGAAATGTAGTTATGTCTACCGGTATTTCTTCATAATCCCGATGATATAAATCATTTAACGTTTTGGATTCACCGAATTCTTTAAATTCTTCTAATATCTTTAAAACAAATTCGCGTTCTTCTTTACTAAGCAATTTAAATTCTTCTTCAGATATTTCGAATATACGATTTAAATCCAAAACAAAATTCACCCCTGACATAAATTATAAATAATTTAAAATAAGTGAGCACAAATTAAATAAAGCTCATAATAGTTAGCTTCTTTAAAATGACCCACTACGATTGTATTCTATATAAGATGATAATATCATTAACGTACAATTAAAAATCATCTCTGTCGCCCTCCAAAGACAATTTAAACTATTTATATAATATATTGTACATTTATATCTATGCAAAAAATAAAATAAGCGGCTAAACCGAAGTTTAACCACTCATAGTTAATAAAAATTATTTTAAAAATCATCTGTACGTATTACACGACCATCCGGCAAAACCTGACCAATACAATGACCGTAGAAATAATTACAATTGTTTATTTCATTATATTTTTCAACAGCCGCCTCAGGTATATCAGCATTTATTATTTGATAATCACGATATTCTATTTCAGGCGATTCCATTAAACCGCCGACTTTAAGCGCAACTAAATATTGGTTTTCACCAAAAGTATCTATTTCTGTTGCTTGTACAGATATGCGTTCAAAATAGTGCACGCATCTTTTAACCGACATAATTATTTATTATCCTCACTTTCCTTTAAATATTTTGCAAACTGGCGCGCATACTTAGGACCTATGTTATGAATGTCATTTTTATATTTGAATTCACTAAGTTTAAGTTGCCACTCAGGATAATTACTGAGATTTATAAATTTATTTATTTCTTCAGCCTCTTTGACTTCACGCTTACGAACCGCATCGAGAGCGTACTTAAGATGCTTAATGATGTCAGCATAGCTTACAGTGTATTTACCTAAACGTATGCCTGAGCCGATAGCTTTATTTGTTATTACATATTCAAGCCAAATTGAATTAAAGAAAACTAAATTAATAAACTCATCGTTATATACTTGGAAATTTGCTTTAGGCAAAACTTTATAATCCTCACGATCTCTGTCCCAACGCAAATCTTTTTCAAGAGATACATAGTACCTTGTATATGGTTCATCTTTAACTTCTTCAAATATCTTTTTAGGATTATCAGCAATCCACTCATCAATTTGTTCTTTAGTTGGACCTGATTCTTCATCACGACAGTAGATATCTGTTTTATAATGCTGATGAACTGAATTAGATATATCAGTATAATGAATATACCAATTGTGCTCAGTAACTATTTTATTGATTTTAATTACTTCGGCATTAGCTAGACTGACATCATGAGTTCGGTTTGCGTAACCGATACCTCTATCGTTATTTGTGTAACCCCACATATCTGATTTTGTGTTGGGTCTCACTGACTGCAGCGATATAATTTCATCGCCGTATTTTATGTTAATATTATCTGAATATTTTTCGACTAAATCAGACAATGTACCAAAGCGATTATCAACAAGCCAATTATCAGCGGCTGAATAAATGATCATATTGTCAGGCTTAGTGAAGTTATGCTTACCTTCTAATCTAATTATGTTACCTTCGCCGTTTTCGAGTAAACCTTGTAAAATACTGAATACAAAGTATCTACTAGCAATCTCTTCTTTGGATGATTGACCTTGAGCTTTAGCATCGTCTTCGTTAACATATGTTGTGGTTCCCGGTGTATAAAACATATCTTCCGGAATATCTATTTTCTTGTCATCAGTCCAGCCTATAAATAAATTGTCTCCGTCACGTACTAGTATACCTACAGTTGCGCCGTGATATTTTTCATAGGCTTCAATCATATTAACAATATCAGGATGCAAACCTAAACGCCTATTATTTTTACTAACTCTAACTAATGATATGCACTTGGTTGACGGGCAGAAATTTTCAAATGCAAAATCATTCATTTTTAAATATTTTTCAAATAGTGGAGCGTCGTCAAAATCGACATTATACAGAGAAATTAGTTTGCCAAGCTCTTCATCTAAGTATTTCATTTTTTGAAATAATACGACAGGTTGACTTTCAGGCTGGTAT
>JAZSES010000354.1:0-8937 GCA_045531805.1 Candidatus Limenecus sp.
TCAACAACACCATTTACACCAGCAACTGCATTGTTTGTGATGGTAATGTCACCTTTTGTGGATGAAGCTTGGTTAATAATAACATCGCCACCATTTTTGTTCACAATAGTGATATTACCTTCACCATTTTGTGTGCTTGCACCTGTACCACTAGTTAAATAAATACCATCAACCTGTACAATACCACCATTCGCATTCAATGTAATAAATTTACCAGCACTAATATCATTATTAATGTCTAGTTGTTTAGCAGAATTTAAACTTACATAACCACCAGCCATGATTATGTCATCAGAAATTGTAATATTACCATTTCCTGTTGTAGACAAGTCAATATTTTCTGTAGCAGTAATCGAACCCGTGCTAATACTAGTATCAACACCATTCAAAACGACAGATTTCCCTGATGCACTCAATACACCACCAGCTTCTGCAATTGTAAAATCAATTGCATTAGCTTGATTTCCATCCATAACAGGAGTTCCAACATTTCCACTTGTACTACTTAGTGTAATATTTTTAGCAGAAATAGATTTTTCCAATTCTGAATTTTGTGTAATATCATTTTCAGCATTTATAATAACATCTTTTGCAGTAATTAATCCATTTAGATTTACGTAATCATCTGAATCAATTTTAGCAATATCTTGTGCTTGAATTCGACCTGTATTAACAGTATCGCCAGTAAAATACACACTACCATTTTGTGCATCGGCATTTATTGTACCAACACCGTGAATTTTAATAGCATTTATACCTTCTCCAATATCGGAAGTTTTACTTATCAAATCAGCAACTGTAGCGCCAACACCAGTACCATTTGCATCTTGAATAATCTTTTTATCAGCAGTTATTTTAAGATACTCAGAAGCCGTAATCGTACCTATTTTGAAATCATTTGTATTATCTTCCAAATACGCTTTTTGAGCAGAAGTAAGATTTACACTACCACCAGCATTAACCAGAAGATTTTTGTTTTCATCACCAGCATTATTACCCGCAGAAAGATTAATGTCTCCTGTGGCATTCAATGCTGTACCATCAAGCTGTTGCACTATATCATTAGCTGAATTCACATTCAAATCTGTACCAGCATTAACAACCTCATTAAGTTTGATATCCCCACCTGTTGTCGCAAGAGTTATTGAACTATTTACAGACGTAACTTTATTATTAATAATCAAATCATCAGCAGCATTAAGGTTAATATAGCCATCTTGAGTTTTTAACTCTTCTGAAGAAATAGTAATATTGCCAGAACCAGTTGTTGAAAGGTCAATATTTTTTGTTGCCTCAATATTACTAGTAAATATATCTGTGTCTGTACCATTGAGAACAACAGAACCCTGAGAATGGGCTTCAATTTCATTTGCAGAAAATTCAATAGCTTGAGCAGGTGTTGGAGGAGTTGCTGAAACACCTATATCACCGTCACGTCCAAATAAAGTTAATTTTCCACTAGCGTCAATCGACTTTCCAATTGTTGACTGAGTAAGCCCCTTAGCTGCATCAATAGTAACATTGCCACCTTTAACCAAACCATTAAGTTTTATATCACCCTGATCAACATTTGGATTGGAAGTTGAAATATTTACCACTCCATTATTTGTTGATGTAATATTACCTAAATTCAAATCTTTTTGAGGACTCTGCAAATATATATTCTGACCAGTAGCAGTAACATTATCATTTGCATTAAGCAAAATTGATTTTGAAGAAAGACCAATATTTTCACCAGCAAGAATATCAATAGAAGAACCGGCGTTAAGTACCGTATCAGAGTTACTATCTGCTTGTAATACTGAATTCTGAGCATCAATTTTTATAGAAGTCCCAGCTGTAATAATTGAATTCAATAAAACATCTTTACCGCTAACATTAACATGTTCGTCAGCATTAAGAGTTTTGTCTACTGTAATATTTTCGGCAGAATCTAAATTTATATAGCCACCTGCAAACAAATTACTAGCTATTGTAATAGAACTGCCTTCACCTTCTGTAGACAAATCTATATCTTCTGTTGCAGTAATTGAACCTGTATTAATACTAGTATCAATACCTTTAAGTACAACTGAATTACCAGTAGCACTAAGAGAACCGCTTGCATCAGTTAAAGATATACCAATAGCATTTGCAGAGTTTTCACCATCCATTGGTGTTCCAACATTTCCTGTAGAACTTTCTAGTAAAATATTTTTAGCAACAATTGATTTTGAAAGACCGGCATCTTGTGTAATATCGTCAACTGCAAAAAGATTCACATCTTTTGATGTAATCAAACCTTTTAATGACAAACCTTGCGAAGAATTAATATCAACTTTGTATCCATTCGCTGTAATATCCCCAGCATAAAAATCGCCTTCTGAACTATTCAAGTAAATATCACCAGCTAAAGAAGTTGCATCCAATTTACCATTCTCAGCGATTACAACATCTAGAGCATTCACTGATGAAGATCCGATACCACCATTAACAGCTGTTAATGAAATATTTTTGCCATCTATTGCCTTAGAAAGTGCTATATTTTGCTCAATATTTTGTGCAGAATTTATATCAACATTTTCTGCAACAATAGTATCTTGTATATTAACTTTTCCAGTTTCTGTTTTCAGAGCAACTGTATCAGCCGGAACTGGAACTCCAGCATTCAGACCAAAATTTATACCAGCGATATTCAAGTCTTTTGTTTTACTACCCAAATAAACCTTGTTTGCAAATGCATTTACAGAACCATCAGCATCTACAAACAGAGTTTTCACCTCAGATCCAATATCATTTGCATCTAAAAGAACGTTATTTGCAATAATAGAACTTACGCCATCATTAGACTGCTCAATAGTACCTTCAGACGAAATGTTTACATCTGCTGTACCTGAAGACAAAGTACCATCCAAAATTACAGATTTATTTTCGCCATTATTTTTTATTATTATGCCAGTATTTGCAGTCGTTAAATTACCAAGGTTAATATCACCAGATTTTACATCTGCACCATCAGCATATTGATTTGCGACAACATTTATAGAACCACCTGCAACATCAGCAGAAGAAAGGACTATCGAACCACCATTCGAAACAACAGAAAGAGCTTTACCAGAAACATCAGCTTGATGAGCCTGTAATATTCCACTGGTTTGATTAACATTTCCATTTGCATCAATTGCCAAATAAGAACCAGCATTTACATTTGCTGAAATATCAATACTACCATCATTTGCATTTAGTACAATTTCTTTTGCAGATAATATATCTTTATTTATATCAAGACCCTTTGCT
The DNA here is from genome assembly GCA_045531805.1 of Candidatus Limenecus sp. Classification (GTDB taxonomy): domain Bacteria; phylum Cyanobacteriota; class Vampirovibrionia; order Gastranaerophilales; family Gastranaerophilaceae; genus Limenecus. The sequence continues at coordinate 3,277 of JAZSES010000354.1, forward strand.
GAATCAAATTTAACGTAACCATTTGTTGCATTAACATCATCATTAACAGTTATGCTACCTTTAGTAGAATCTGAAACAATCGTAGTTTTTATATCAATATCAGTACCAGCAGTAACAGAACTTGTACTGATATTTGTATCAATACCGTCTAGAATAACGGCCTTTCCTGCATTTGCTTCAAGAACTCCATCATTTGTAAAAGCAAAAGCCCCACCATTCGCAATATCTTTACTACCAATGTTGCCTTGCGCAGATAAAGTTAAACTTCCTGTAGAATCAATCGCCTTATCAATTGAAGAAGATTTCAAAATATCATCAGCCGAAGTAATTTCAACATTTTGCCCAATGACTAGACTATTGATTTTTACATCACCACTAGTAATTGTTGATATAGAAACATCGCCTCTAGTATCACCTCTTTGTGTATTTACACCAGCAATATTCAAATCTTGAGCAATACTAGCAATATGAACACTAGCACCATCCGCCACAACTGAACCGTCAGCATTTAATTTTAATGGTTTTGTAGAATCAACACCAATACTTCCATTTTCAGAATGAAGGTTAATATTATTGCTTGTATCTATAGCAATTCCAGTATTACCGTCAGCTTGAATTATATTACCGTTTGCTGAAATAGCCACATCGCCAAGCGAATTTATCGTACCACCCAAAACGACTTCAGCATTTTCGACTTGATTTTCGACAACCACCTTACCTTGGTTAGCAATCAAGTTTCCTAAAGCAATATCCCCCTCGAGTCCTTCTTGTTGAGGAACAGGCACATTATTTGAAATATCAATATCACCTTGGTTTGCAATAACGCCCAAAACCTGAATATTTCCACCATTATTGTTTGAAATAGTTACATTTCCATCCCCAAATGCAATCCCATCCTGAGTCCCACTAACAATAGATGATGCATAATCTTGGGTAATTCCACCATTGGCTGCAATATCGACTGTTTTACCTGATGAAATGTTACCTTGTAATTCAACTAAAGATGCTGATTTCAATGCAACTTTACCATCATTAGCTGAAATTGAGCCTATAACGAGGGATGAATCAACACCATCTACAACATCTTTATTTTCAATTATCAAATCACCTTTTTGAGCAACAACATTCTGAATAATCAAAGAACCACTTTGATTATTTGTAATAGTGATATTACCTTCACCTTGTAGAGTAGAAGAATGTGTACCACTAACTATAGTTGCGCCAGCTGTCTGATTTATACCACCATTAGCATTTAAAGAAATATGTTTTCCAGCTGACAGATTATGACTAATATTCAAAGATTCAGCAGAATCTAATCTTATATAGCCTTCTGCAGTCTCAATCTTGTCAGTAACCGCTATTACACCAGAATTTTGAGTAGCGAGGTCGATATTATACTTAGCATTAACATCATTTGTACTAATATTTGTATCAATACCATTTAGCACAACCGAACCATTGATCGCCGATGCTGTCAAATTCCCATCCGCTGAAAAGTCAATAGCATTACCAGTATCTCCCAAATTACCACTATCAGCAATTAAAGTTAAATCACCTGTTGCATCAATAGAGCGATCTAATGTAGCATCTTCCAAATTCTGAACAACACTACCTGTAGCATGTAAATTTATATTATTACCTTTTATTGTATTGGAAATAACAATATCATTATCATCACCAGTCACATTAATTTTCACATCGCCTGTAGCATTTATTGTGCCAGTAATAAAATCATTATTTTCGTTAGTAAGATAAATACCACCAATTTGCATTGATTCTTCATTTCCAGCAATAGCCGTAATCTTCTTAGTCGTACTAACCTGTATACTTTTGTCCGTAGAACCAATATTATTCTGTGCGTTTAGAGTAATTTTATCCTGTGCATCAACAGAAACACCCGTATTCAAATCCGTCTGATAAATATTTCCGGCGGAAGCTATCTCAACTGTAGAAGAAGATGCTACTTTTCCATCTATGTTAACATCACTTGATACATTCGTGTTTGAGATAGTAACTTTACCTGTATTAGAGGTAATATTACCAACTGTCGTATCGCCAGAAGAAGAGCCATCTGCAGAAGCAATATTTTTTATAATAATATCACCTTTTCTTGCAACTGCATTATTTATTACAAGATCTCCACCATTCTTGTTTTCAATAACAAGCTCACCAGAAGTAGCAATGCCATTAGATGTAGCTGTTGTAATAGTTTTCCCATCTGTTTGAACAAGCCCACCAGACGCACGTAATGTAATAGTATCACCTGCAGAAACATTGCCATTTATAGACATATCCTCAACAGATTCCATTTTCATATATCCACCAACAGAAATATCTTCTGTTACAGATATACTTCCCGTTCCAGTTGTCGTAAGCTCAAGGCTATTACTTACAGAAATATCACCTGTATTTACATCGGTGTTTATACCATTCAATGAAGCTGACTGAGATGCATCTACACTTAAAACCCCATCGTCAGACGTTAAAGAAAAACCTATTGATTTTATTGGACGTCCTGAACCAACTAATGAACCAATACTGCCTTCCTGACTAACTAAAGTAATATTTTCAGCTTCTAATGATTTATCAATGCCAACATCTTGCCATATACTGCCAGCTGAAATTAAATTAATATCTTTTGATGCAACCAAACCTTTTAGATTTATATCACCAGAAGAATTTGTTGAAACATTTACAGACTCATCAACACTTACATCACCAAGATTTAAATCTTTACCACTACTTACCAAATAAATATTGTCGGCATCTTTTACATTTAGCTTAGAATTTGTACCAGAAATATCTACTTTTAAAGCTTGAGAAGAACTACCAATATTACCATTTGAGCTTTCAAGTGTAACATCACCTTTTGAATTTATGCTATTAACAGAATTATTAGATTGGACAATATTTCCATCTGCTTTCACAGACAAATTGTCCTTGCCAAACAATTGCCCAATTACCAAATCACCAGTATTGTCTTCAACATAAATACTACCTGCATAATTGCCTGCAGCACCAATATTTAACTTTCCAGCAGCGTCAACTATTATATTTTTTTCAGAAGTACCAGCATTTTCAGCAGTAATTGTTATATCTTTACCTGAGACAAGTGCTGTACCATTAAAATCATCAGACTGTAGTACATCACCACTCGCCTTGACAGTAATATTATCAGTAGCAGTAATAGATTCAGACAATATAATATTTTCTGATGAATTCAAATTCACAATACCAGTAACAGTTTCAGCCTTACCGATAATAATATCACCTGATGTAGTTGTTGAAATATCAAGATTAGCCCCAGCTGTAATTTTTTCAGTCGTAATATCTGACTCAACACCATTTAAATAAACAGAACCACTACTAGCTGTTGCTTGTAAACCGCTATCCGCAGAAGTAAAAACTATTTTATTTGAAGCACTACCAATATCACCTGTTTTGGCTTCCAAAATAACATCTTCTGTAGCATCAATAACCTTTAAATCAGCATTAGCAGTCTGTTGAACAACGTTACCCTCTGCAGTTATAACAACATCTTTTGCCTTAATAGTATTAGTAAGAATAACATCATTATTAGTATTTTCGGCAGTATTAGATGTTTTCAAATTAACAGCCCCATTCACTGCAGACATCTGTCCAACAACAAAATTAGAACCAGGCGTTTCTAAATAAACAGAACCACCAGAATTAGACTCAATTGCCATCGGTGCATTTAAAGTAATATATTGTGCATCCGAACCAACATCGCCATTAGCTGTGTCCAATTTAATAAAAGTTTGAGAATTTAACGCAACATCATCAGTATACGACTGAGTTATATTTTCTCTAGCATTTATAACAATTTCTTTGTTAGCAGTAATCTTACCGCTAATATCAACATTACCCCCATCTGCATTATTATCAATGGTTATATCGCCACCACTAGCTTGAATAGTCCCAGTAACAATATCACCCGCTCCACCAGAAACATTCTCAATATGCACACCACCAGTATGAGAATGAACATCTTGGAGCTTAATACCACCATCACCAAAGCTTGTAATAGAAATAGTCCCATCTTTATTTACATCAAGACCACTTTCAATAATTTTTCCTGAATCTTGATAAATATGTTCCTTCGAAGTCAAAGAAACAGAACCTGAAGCTTTGATATTATAATCAAGATCTAATGCTTTATCTGTATCAAGTTCAATGTTACCATTCTCATTAATAACATCACCGCTAATAATAATAGTACCTGTACCAGTAGTACCTATATTTATATCTGTACCAGCTTGCACATCATTTACTAAATCAATATCTGTATTTTTACCTTCAATATTAACACCTTGGGCAGCAGTAACGGATATACCATTTTTAGATTGTGCAATTACTCTCTGTTCTGCAGTACCGATATTACCAGTCGCAGCATTTAGCGTTACAGAGCCATTCGCTGTTTTCAAAGTCAAATCAGAGGAAGTTTGAGAAATATCATTACCAGCTATATTTATATCGCCCTTAGTCTCAATCAAATCACCGATTACGATATTACCAGTACCATCATTGGTTATATTTAATACACCATTTTCCAATTCAATAATAGAAGTTTTTATATCACCTTCAAGAGAATTGGTTAAGGTTAAATCACCTTCAGCACTATAAATAGATGAGTCTAGAGTTTGAGAAATTCCTTTCTTTGCATCAATAGAAATATCACCAGCGACTTCGACCTCACCAGATATAGTTATTCCATTTTCTGTTGTAATTTTTAAAGTTTCATGATTTTTAGCACCAGTAATATTGATATCGTTATCACCAACAACTTTTACATTTGCAACACCTAACGTACTACCAGAATCTAAATATGCGCTATTTGCAGAAATAACTAAAGCGTTTTCTTCTGAGCCAATATTACCTTGTGCAGAAAGTTGCAAATGTCCACCAGCATCAAAAACAGTATAGCCAGTACCTTGCTGATTAATTTGCAAAGATGAAACGGTTATATCACCTTTCTCTGCAGAAATAGTATTCTTCAATACCAAATCGGCTGAAGTTATATCAATATTCCCATCACTGGCATTAATTTTATATAACTCATCTTCATCAGGAGCATATAATGTAACGTTACCTTTGCCTTCGTTAGTAATTACAGCTCCATCTTCTTGTATAACACGAGAAGACTTGATATAGATATTTCCAGTTCCAGTATTTTTTATAGTAGTATCAGCAGCTTGTTTTGTTGAACCTTCTGATGTAATAGAAATACCATTTTTAGTCGTAATATTTCCATTAAAAACATTTGTACGAATAGTTTTTGTAGTCAAAGATTTACCAGTTATATCACCTTTAGTAGAAAGTGTTGATGCATTAATTTTTATATCACCATCAGCAATCACATTATTATTTAAGGCAACTGAATTCGTTGCAAATTGGGCATTAGCATCAATATTACCAATGCTAATATTACCATTTGCTTTCAAAATAGCAGAAGTTGCAATTTTTGAAGAACTATCATCAACTGGAGTAGCTAGAGTAATATCACCAGTACTCTGAATTAAACCACCTTTTCTAATAGCACTTTCTGGTTCAATTTGCACACTTTGCAAAGTAATACCACCAGAAGTTCCTGTCATTTGAGATGCATCAATTACACCATCAGTCTTAACAATCTTGCTTAAA
>JAZSES010000030.1:0-3741 GCA_045531805.1 Candidatus Limenecus sp.
GCGTTTTGTTCACATAGTGAAGACATTTTGCACGAAATCAAAGATTTCGGCAAAAGAAGTCAAAGGTGAGTAATTGCTGGCTGCGTTGAGCCGGCAGCAATTGCGATACTAGATTAGATACAAATTTATTTTTATAAAATGGCAGAAATTTTTGTTGATTTCTGTCATTTTACTTTGTTTAGATGAGCAAATTACATAAAGTTTGGTAAAGAATTCGATAAGTAGCCATTTATGGGTTATTATAGAGTTGGGAAAGAGTAAGATAAAAAACGTAATTAAAATAAAATGAACTTGGGCTCAATAGTTTCTTTATTGAAAAATAACGATGTAATAATGGCAATTGGTTTTGTCATAATTGTTGCCATGATGATTATCCCGCTACCACCAATATTGCTGGATATTCTTTTGACATTAAATATCTTTCTTTCCATTATCATTCTTTTGGTTTGTTTATTTATCAAGGAGCCATTAGAGTATTCATCTTTCCCAATTATACTTTTGGTTGCTACTATTTTTAGACTGGGTTTAAACATAAGCTCAACAAGGTTAATTTTGCTAACTGGCTCAGCCGGTGATGTAATCCATTCGTTTGGACAATTTGTTGTTGGTGGTAACTATATTGTTGGTTTTATCATATTTATTTTGTTAGTTGTTATCAACTTTATGGTAATCACAGGTGGTGCAACTAGGGTTGCTGAAGTATCTGCAAGGTTCACTTTGGATAGTATGCCTGGTAAACAATTGTCTATTGATGCTGATTTAAACTCAGGATTGATTAATGAAGAACAAGCAAAAGCTAGAAGAAGAAAACTCGAACGAGAAGCTGATTTCTACGGTACAATGGACGGTGCTTCTAAGTTTGTAAAAGGTGATGCTACTGCAGGTATTATTATTACTGTTGTAAATATTTTTGCTGGTATAGTAATTGGTTTGTGGCAGTTAAAAATGGACATTATGACTGCGCTTAGCACCTTTACAATTTTGACAGTTGGTGATGGTTTGGTTTCACAATTACCAGCTCTTTTAATTTCTTTTGCTACAGGTTTGATTGTATCTCGTGCAAGTGGTCAAGAAGATTCTTTGAGTAGTGATATCAAAAATGAAATGTTTTCAAACTCTACTGTGTTGGGAATTGTTTCTGGTTTTGGTTTTGTTGCTGGTTTAATCCCTGGCTTGCCAACATTGCCATTTGTTTTGGTTGCGTCTGCAATTGGTTGGATTGCTTTTGCTAAATCAAAAGCTGAAAAAGTTCAAAAAATCGAAGCAGAGAAAAAAGAAGAAGAAGCCAAAAAAGCAGAAGGTGGATTGGGTAAGGTTGCAAAGAAAAAGAAAAAAGCTACTCGAGAAAGTGTTATGGAACTTTTAAGTGTAGAAACAATTGAAATGGAAATTGGTTACAGATTAGTTCCATTACTCAATGTTGAGCAAGGTGGAGATTTGCTAGAAAGAATTGCACAAATTCGTAGACAAACTGCTCTTGATTTGGGTATTGTTTTGCCTTCTATTCGAGTAAGAGATAATTTACAATTACCTCCAAACAACTATCAAATTAAGTTGAAGGGTGTACCAATAGAAGTTGGTGAGGTTTATCCAGAAAGAAGCTTGGCTATGAATGCTGGCGGTGGGGAAATGGATTTGGGTATCAATGGTATAAGTGCAATTGAACCAGCGTTTGGCTTACCCGCTATTTGGGTTGACGAACATGACAAAGAAATTGTTGAAAACGCAGGTTATACAGTAGTTAGCCCTTCTGCAGTAATTTCTACACACCTTACCGAAGTTATTAAAAAGAATGCTGCTGAGATTGTTTCTCGTGCAGATATACAGCAACTTGTTGAAAACCTTAAAAAAGAAGTTTCTGAAGAATATGTTGCTGACTTAATGAAAGATTTGTCTGTTGCAGAAGTTCAACAGATTATTTACAATTTGTTGAAAGAAAGGGTTTCTGTCAGAGATTTAAAAACTATATTAGAGGTTTTAAGCTTGCAGTCTAGAGTAAGTAAAAATGCCGATTACCTTACAGAACAAGTGCGTCAAGCATTGGCGAGAAGTATTTGCAAACAAAATCTTGCTGATACAGGAGAATTGTTGGCTGTTACCTTAGATCCAATGGTTGAAAATACTATTGCACAGGGTGTTAGCCCTGATGGTTCAAGTTTGACTTTGGATCCAGATTTTACTAGACGTTTATTGGATAATTTGAATTATGAATTGGAAAAAGCTATTAGTTCTTCAGGTAATCAACCAGTGTTGCTTTGCTCTTCTCCAATAAGATTGCCTTTTAGAAGACTCATAGAAAGGACGTATCCACAAATTGCGGTTATGTCGTATAATGAAATCAGCAACAATGTAAAAGCCAAATCTATTGGAGTTGTTCGTACTTCGGCAGGTGTTTAGGATAAATATCAGAAAGAATAATTTGTATGAGAAAGTTATTAAAGAAAAATCAAAAAATATACGTTGTGCCACAGGATATTAAAGGTGCATTATCTACCAAGATAAAAAAAATTGCTAGAAATGTTATTGAAGTTGAAATCAATAATTCTGATTTAGCTTATTATCAAAAAGATGCGACGGTTGAGATGTTTACTATTGTTGATGAGGGAATGTTGTATTTTAAACCAGTTGTTTCTGAAGTGCTGGATGATGAAAATATTGTGAAAGTTGTGTTTAATAAAGAAGTATACGACTTGTTGCAAAGACGAGAGTTTACTAGAGTTGAACTTGAAAAAGACTTTAGGCTTAGTGACGGACAAAATGATTATGTTTGTTCTCTAATTGATATTAGTGCAGGTGGTATGAAGTTTGTGACAGATGCACCTTTGACAACTGTTCGTGATTATGTAATTGAGTTTTCGTTGGAAAATAATATTCCTATTCAGTGCTTTTTTAAGCCAATTAGAGTTGATGAATTGCAAACAAAGGTCGCAAAATCGAAGAAACAATCTCCCAAAAGCGTTGTTTCAGGTCGTTTTATTGCTCTGAAAAATATTGACAAAATTGCAATTGTTCAGTTTTGTTTCAAAAAACAAATGGAATTTACAAACAAGTAGTTGGTTATGGCAGAAAAAAAGTTTACATATGCGATGAAATTTGGCGGCATGTTGGGAAGTTTAACTACTTTTATTTGTTGTGCAAATATTTTTATTCGTACAAAAGGTGAAATGGACTTGAGCACACTTCTTTACGCCGCTTCGATTGTAATTCCAGGTGCAGTAATTGTCGGATACTTGGGATTTCGTATTGGCAAAATAATGGATAAAACTAAGAAAAAGAAAAAATCAAATAAGTTTAAATAAATATCGGATAGAAAAAATGAAAAATTCAATTAAAAAATTTAGAACAAAGTTAAGTACACAATTTGCTGCTTTTACCACAATGCTTATTGCTATTACTGTATTTTGTATTGCTTGGTACTCAATTTCAACGGTGAATAATTTGGCTAAACAAATTACTGCGCAATCGAGGGAATTGAATGATTCTATTTCTGTAACATTATTCCAAGCATTGGGTGAACACATAGGTAGTTATAACTATGTAAAACTTGTTGATACTGCACAAAAAATGGTCGATAGTAATATCGTTGCAACAGTTCTTGTTAAGGATTTGGAAACCAATGAGGTTCTTGTTTCAACACAGCCAAGTTTTAAATTGATGGCGGTATTAAAAGAAAACAAAATTTCTGATAATTCGAGAAAAAAGGAGAAGCCTTTAGAAAATAACATATATAAGTTATCAGTT